>CALKDV010000448.1 GCA_938084085.1 uncultured Nannocystaceae bacterium | reverse complement strand
ACATCCGAGCGCAGCGGGCCCTCGGTGCGGGCTGCGCCCACCCGCGGGCGTATCGCTCTTACCTGCTCTTCAGTTCCTCGATATACTGCCCCGGTGTCAGTCATCCGGACCCTCGTGCACTCCTCACGTGCGCTCGTCACGACGGCCAAGGATGTCGCGCGCACCCGAGAAATCGCTGGCGTCTTTTGGAAGCACGGCTTTGGCTGGGTCATCCGACGTCTCAAACTCCGGAAGGAGTTTCAAATCGATGAGGAATCCTCGGGCTCCGTGGGGCGCCCCGCCCCCCTCGAAGATCCGGACACCGGAGAACGGCTCGTCGCGGCGCTCACCGATCTTGGACCGACCTGGGTCAAGTTCGGTCAGATCATGTCCACCCGGCCCGACGTCCTGCCCGCCGCCCTGATCGAGCGACTCGCCTCGCTCCAAGATCAGGTCGCCCCGATGGCTGAGTCGGACATGACCACGCAGATGAGCGCGCAGTTCGGCCCACAGTGGCGTGAACGCTTCTCCGAATTCGACACGACGCCCATGGCCTCCGCGAGCATCGGACAAGTCCACGCCGCTCGCCTCAAGACCGGCGAGCAGGTGGTGCTCAAGATCCAGCGTCTCGACATCCAACCCAAGATCACCAGCGACCTCCACATCCTGCACGTCATCGCCACGTGGATGGAAGACGCGTTCGAAGCAGCGCACGCCATGGACCTGACAGGGATGGTGCGCGACTTCGCCAAGTCACTGGAGCAAGAACTCGATTACCGCGCGGAGGCGAGCAACATTGAGATGTTCCGCCAGAACTTTCGCGAGATCCCCAACATTCACCTACCAGAGGTGTACCGCGACCTCTCCACTCGCTACGTCCTCTGCATGGAGCATATCGAGGGGAGGAAAATGACCGAGCTCCTTGACGCGGGAGACGACACCCACGATCTGGTCACCTTGTATTTTAACATGGCCTACCAGATGCTCTTCGTGGATGGGTTCTTCCACGGTGATCTGCACCCAGGGAACGTGCTGATCCAAAACGACGGGTCCCTCGCGGTCATTGACTGCGGCATGGTGGGCCGCCTCGCACCGAGCCGGAAAGACCGAATCGTCGACATCATCTGGGCGGTCCTTAACGAGGACCTTGAGGCCGTCGCGCGGCATATCTATGACCTCGCGATCCCGAGCGGCGTCGTCGACTACCCCTCCTTTGAGGCCGACGCCATCGCCATCGCCGAGCGTTACATCGTTGGCGTGCCGCTGTCACATATTCAGATGGGGGCGCTGTTTGCCGACCTCGTACAGGGCGCCACGCGGCATCAGGTGCGCATGCCCACGGACTTCACGATGATGTTCAAGGCCATCATGACCACGGAGGGACTCGCGAAGGCCATCGCACCCGACATCAACCCGATTGATCTCGCCTACCCCTACGTGTCCCGGATGGTCACAGAGCGTTATTCGCCCGAGCGGGTGAAGCAGGTGCTCTTGTCCGACCTCCAGCAGGTCTCCTCCATGCTGCGAGGGATGCCACGCGCGCTCCCGAGGACCCTCGACAACCTTAACCGCGGCGCGCTCACCTTTGGAATCAACGACGCCACCCTCGCGACGATCGAACAGGCGCAGAGCCGGCGAACGGGCCGTACCATCCGCGCGGCGTTCACGATGACCACCCTCGTCTGCGGCGCCATGACTCTGGGTGTCGAACAGCTGCCGGCGGTGCTGTGGGGTATCAACGGGGTCTCGCTCGCGTTCTGGTTCTTGTCGGCGACGGGCGCGACGAGCCTCCTGCGGCGCGGCGGCCTGCTGTAAGCTCTCCCCTCCTCGCACCCCAACCTCGCGCCCTTGGTTGAAGCTGCTATTGTAGGCGCTCCGATGTCTACCGCGCCGACGATCCGTCCTCTTCAGTGGCTGGCGCCAAGGCTGCTCGCGCGCGTCCCCGGGGGTCCCCCCAACATCCCCGGGATGTGCCCCCTCGACCCGGTGCTGCGCGGCCTGCTCTCTCTTGAGGACAGAACGCCGCTCGGCTTCGACACGAGTCGCGGCCCGGCGCATGCGCGGAGGAATATGCGCGCGTTCTCAACATTTCTGGGGCCCTCCACCCCTCGCACGCTGACCATTCGCGACGACCACATGGACCTCGGCGATCGCCGGCTCTTCTTCCGCCACTACAGCGATCCTACCCGGGTACAGCCCCGGCCCACCCTCGTCTATTTTCACGGCGGTGGTTTCGTCATCGGCGACATCCCTAGCTACGACGGCGCGTGCAGAGTGCTCGCCGCCAGCAGCGGGATGGACGTCGTGAGCGTCGACTATCGCCTCGCACCAGAGCACCGCTTCCCTGCCGCCCACGACGACGCCGCAGCCGCCTTCGAGTGGGTGACCACGCGGATCGATGAATTCGGCGTCGATGACACCAAGGTCGCGGTGGGAGGAGACAGCGCCGGTGGAAACTTGGCGGTCTTTGTCTCCAGGGCGCGTGCCGATCGCGGGCTGCCCCTTCCCGCGGCACAGCTGCTGATCTATCCGAGCCTGGATTTGACACGAAGCTGCCCCTCCCACGAGACCCTGGGTCACGGATATCTGCTCGACCAGGAGATGCTGGACTTCTTCGTCAACCACTACCTCGCCAGCCAAGAAGAGGCCGGCGACCCCCGGGTCTCTCCGCTGTTGCACCCGATCGCCCCGCAGCCTCCGTCGCTGCTCATCCTCGCCGGATACGATCCCCTCGTCGACGAGGGGCGCAGGTACAGCGAGCTCATGGCGGAAAAGGGGACCCTCGTGGAGGCCGTCGAACACAGCGGGCTGATCCATGGATTCGTTAATCTAGGGGGCATCTGCCACGCCGCCTATGATGCCCTGGTGGACGCGGGAGAGCGCCTCGCGGCGTTGCTCGCCCGAGACAGCGCCGTCGTTCAGGGGTGATCCGAGGGCGCCACCGGCTGCGCCTCGTCTCCAGAGAGGAGCGGCGTCAACACCCGTCGCTTTAGCAAGCGCCAGGCCACCACGCCGAACGCCGTAAGAGGAATTGCGAAGACCATCCCAAGGATCCCTCCAAGCGCGCTCCCCCAAAAGAAGATCGCGATGATAATGACGAGAGGATGAAGCCCGGTCGCCTCCCCCATGATTCGCGGCGTGAGGACATATCCCTCGATCAGCTGGACGGCGACAAAGACCAGGAGGACCAGCCCTACAAGCGAGGGCCCTCCCCCGCCCTGAAACATCGCCACGGGGAGGACCACGGACAGCCCGAGGATGGTCCCCAGATACGGGACAATGTTAAGGATTCCAATGCCGAAGCCGAAGACGAGGCCGAAGTTCAAGCCCCCGAGCATAAAGCCTACCGAGAGCATGAGGCCCATCAACGCGCCGATGAGAATCTGACCGCGGAAAAAGACCACCATGCACTCGACGAACTCACGCACCAAAAAGGTCAGGTCGTCGCGCGCCTGCGTGCTCATGAAACTCAGGTGGGACTCAAGCAGCACCACCGGGTGCGCCGTCCCGAGCATGAAAAAATAGAGGTAGACCGGAATGATCGCGACCCCCGTGAGCGTAGTCGCCACCCCGCCAAGACTCGACTGAATCCGCTCCAGTGCCGGCGCCGACACCGAGAGCCATTGCATGGAGGTGAGAACTTCCATGAGCTCACTTCCCGCCCGACGAAGGTCCACCGTCTCCCCGAGTCGGTTCATCAACCCTGGGTATCGATCTGTCAGCGTCTCTTGGAAGGACGCAAAAAAGTGCGGCGCGGCATCAACCAGGCTGAGGGTCTCATGGATAAGAATTGGCAGCCCCCACAGCAAAACCCCGAGGCCGACCAGACCGCTCACCGCGAAGATAGTCACGACCGCGAGCCATCGGCGGCCCCCACCAAGTTTATTGTCGAGTCGATTTACCCATGGGCGCAGCAGCAAGGCTGCGATGCCTGCGACCGCGAGCGGCCAGATAACATGGGCGAACGCAGCCAGCACCTCGCGCAGGAGAAGAAACACGCCAAAACAAAACGCTCCAACGATCGCCATCCCCACGCATGCCACGCTGATCTGCACCATGCGTTTTTGAAACGGTGAGAACTCCAGTGCGGCCATGGGTCATCGTGGCAACCCACAGTGCTCGGGTCAAGCCACCGCGTGGGCGGTCTCGCCGTTCACGGGCGCTCGCACCGGCCTCCCAGCCTATCGCCAAGAAAAACAAAGGCCCCCGCGACTGCGGAGGCCCCTGTCAGACGTGAGACGTCGGGCTTACATGCCCATGCCGCCCATGCCGCCCATGTCCGGGCCCGGAGCGGCTGCCGGAGCATCCTTCTTCGGCTTCTCGGCCACCATGGCGGAGGTGGTGAGCATCATGCCCGCGACGCTCGCGGCGTTCTCCAGGGCGGTGCGCACGACCTTCGCGGGGTCGATGACGCCCATGGCCAGCATGTCGCCATACTCACCTGTGCGTGCGTTGAAGCCGTAGACCTGCTTGCCACCGCGGATGTCGTTCACCACGACGGAGGATTCGCCGCCGGCGTTGTTCACGATTTGGCGAAGGGGCTCCTCGCACGCGCGTCGGATGATCGCCACGCCCACGTCTTGCTCTGCGCTCGCGGTCTCGACCTTCTCGAGTCCCTTTTGAGCGCGGATGAGCGCCACACCGCCGCCAGGGACGATGCCCTCTTCGACAGCAGCCTTGGTCGCGTGCAGTGCGTCCTCGACGCGTGCCTTCTTCTCCTTCATCTCCACCTCGGAGACAGCGCCGACCTTCAGGACTGCAACGCCACCGACGAGCTTCGCGAGGCGCTCTTGGAGCTTCTCACGGTCGTAGTCGCTGGAGGTGTCTTCGATCTGCGCGCGGATTTGCTTCACGCGGGCGCTGATCTCAGCCTTCTTGCCGCCACCATCGACGATGGTGGTGTTGTCCTTGTCGATGCTGATCGAGCCAGCGGTGCCAAGGTCCTTGAGGGAGATGCCGTCGAGCTTCTCGCCGAGGTCCTCGGTGATCGCCTTGCCACCGGTGAGGACCGCGATGTCCTTGAGCATCTCTTTGCGACGGTCGCCAAAGCCTGGGGCCTTGACCGCTGCCACTTGGAGGGTGCCACGAAGACGGTTCACGACGAGGGTCGCGAGCGCCTCTCCGTCGACGTCCTCAGCGATGATGAGCAGGGGCTTGCCTTGCTTGGCGACCTGCTCAAGGATCGGGAGGAGATCCTTCATGGACGAGACTTTCTTCTCGTAACAAAGGATGTAGGCGTCGTTCAGCGCGACCTCCATGCGGTCTTGGTCCGTGATGAAGTAAGGGCTGAGGTAGCCGCGGTCAAACTGCATGCCCTCGACCACGTCAAGTTCAGTGGTGTTGGCCTTGTTCTCCTCGACGGTGATGACGCCCTCTTTGCCGACCTTCTCAATCGCCTGGGAGAGGAGTTCACCGACTTCTTCGTCACCGTTGGCCGAGATGGTTCCGACCTGAGCGATCTCTTCCGAGCCCTTGGTGGCCTTGGAGAGGCGCTTGATCGACGCGATGGCGCTCGTGACAGCGAGGTCGATGCCACGCTTGAGCTCCATGGGGTCGTGTCCCGCGGCGACCATTTTGATGCCCTCACGGTAGATGGACTGTGCGAGCACGGTCGCGGTGGTGGTGCCGTCACCGGCGAGGTCGGAGGTCTTGGAAGCGACCTCCTTCACCATTTGTGCGCCCATGTTCTCGAACTTGTCCTCAAGCTCGATCTCCTTGGCGACGGTCACGCCGTCTTTGGTGACCGTGGGAGCGCCCCAGGACTTCTCGATCACCACGTTGCGGCCACGGGGCCCGAGGGTGACCTTCACTGCGTCAGCGAGGGTGTTTACGCCCGTGAGGATCGCGGTGCGTGCATTGTCGTCGAATCGTACTTCTTTGGCTGCCATATCTTGTTTCTCCTTGTTCGCCGTGAGGCTGTAGGTTGCTTAGCCCTCGATTACAGCGAGGATTTCTTCTTCTTTGAGGATGATGAGGTCGT
>CALKDV010000447.1 GCA_938084085.1 uncultured Nannocystaceae bacterium | reverse complement strand
GCCAGCTGCCGCCGCTGCAACGGCACCACCGCGCTGGAGTTCGCCGGCGCGGGGATGCAGGCGTCGTTAACGTCGAAGAGGGTTGGATCTACCTGCGTGTCGCACTCAACCCCAATAAAGGAGCGGTCAGCGGGGAGGCTGCGATCCACGACGCGCGTCGATCCGTCGCCGACGACGACGTAGATAAACTGGTGTGGATCGATGGCCTGCCCCTCCGTCCCCACGCAGACCCGGCCCTCCACGTCCAAATCTACCGGCGGTGCCAGGTGGATCGAATTGACGCCACCCGCCTCAAACAACTCGAGTTGGTTCGCGTCAGGCAACCAGCCCCCGTCGTCGTCGATCAGAATCTCGAACATGGTGTCCGAGCCCTGTCCCCCCACGAGCAGCGCTTGACCCTCTACGGCGAAGTCAGCGGCGTCGAGCGGAGCATCGCTGGATTGTTGCACCGGGCGCTGGATGAACTCCAATGCCGTCGGCGCGAGGGTGGCGACACCGGCCCCCGCATCCGGCAGCCCGCCCTCAAGGTCGAGTTGCGCGGCGCAATCCACCTCGCACACGGGCGAGGTACCCGCGTCGAGCACAGACCACTCCCCATCGTCGTCTTCCACGAATTGAAAGCTCTGAAGGATGTGCTGGCTGTTGAGATCCACCTCCGCGACGAGGTCGCAGGTCGGGAACGTCACGTACACGCTCTTGCCCACCCCGGCAGGACACAGAGCGAGATCCGTCACCGTCGTCCCAGGTACATCCGTACTAAGCGACAATCCCGACGGGACGCTCAAGATGGCGCCGACGCGCGCGGCGAGAGGCCTCCACCCGCCCGCGTCCAAATCAAAGCGCTGCGGCGCGATTGTGGATGCCGCCCCGGACAGGCCCGCCTCGGCACCCTGCACATCGAACATGGCAGCGGCCACAGAGCGGGTGTCGACAACCGAGATATTGCAGCTGCCGGCGTTGGCCGACGCGATCCAACACGAGTCGTCCGCGCTCACGACATCGGACGGCAGCGCCCCCGCGGGGACAAACTGATAACCAGGCGTTCGCCGGTCCAGATCGACGAGGCTGCCGGAGCACTGCTGAAAAAACGCGATCTCGTTCCGCTCTGAGTTCGCAACGGCGCCGATCAGGTGGGGGGTGTCGGTCACATCGCAGTTACTCGACTCCCCCTTGCAAAACGCGACGGGCAACGTCGCGACTTCGCATCCTTCGGTGGCCGTGACCCCGTCGCAGCGAACCTCCACGCAGGCCAAGGCCAAATCCACCGGACGATCGAGCACCCGATTGGGTACGTCGGGGTTGCTGTCATCTCCGCACCCCACGAGTCCGAGGAGGAGAACGGCGAAGATCGCTCGCCGATGGGTGTGTGTCATGCGCCGCATACGTTATCCCGAGTAGGGTTCTTGGAGACCCAATCGACCGATTTCAGAGAAGCGAGTGGAGCGGCCATCCCCCATATCGATCACGCTGATCGTCGCGTCCAAGGTGTTCCCCACGAACACGACCTCGCGCGCGAGATCGACGGTCATTCTGTGTGGTCCTGTGCCCACCTGGGTCACCGACACCACCTGAAAACCGTTCAGATCGACGATGTATACCTGACCAACCGAGTAGCAACTCACCATCGCGAAGGAGTTAACCCCGTCTTCGTAGAGCGTAAGCTCTGCGGGCCGCGCACAGACCTCGACCGAGCCGGTGGGCTCCCGGCGAACGTCACCATCGGGCCCGACGCTCGTGTTCACCCGCAGCAGCGCGGCTGGAGAACTCTGAACCACATACATGGTGTCACCGTCACTGGTGAACTTAACGCCACCGAGCCGTGGGATGGCGCCCCCTCCGGCGCCCGCGAGGCCGCCCGGTGAGAACTGATTCACGAGCGTGACTTGCGGGTCGCACACCAGGCCCCCCGAGTTTCCAAGCTCGTCGGGAGCAACGCAGCTTTGTCCCTCTGACAACGCCTCGTCTTCAATGTCGAAGACGACCATCTCGCTCAACGCGCGGACGAACCGAAAACTCCCGTACAGCAGCGGACGCGCGCAGGGAGTGCACGCGAGCGCTCCGTCCTCATCTGCGCACTCCACCGTCAGCGACGGTGGCGCTTGCTCGTCACAGGGCCGCTCTGCGACGGCGTAGCCGCCCGAGATGACCCCTTGCGCAGCAAAGATAGTGCTGCGGTCAACGATCACCGGATCCTGCTCTCCGAGAGGCGCATTGCGAAGCCCTCGAAGACTGATCAAGGTGACCGCCGAGGACAGCGTGTGGGCGAGGTACGCCAACGGACGATTTGGGTCCGGCGAAACGGTCAGTTCATATGGCTCGATCGAGATGCGCTCTAGCGACGGGTCATCGCGCAGGTTGCGGAGTCGGAACTCGTCGCCACAGCGGGCGGGGTCTTCTCCGTAGCCGGTGCCTTGCCCGCAATAGACGAAGCCCAGATCTGGCGTGCTCCCTAGTTCAAACCACACGACGCTCGGGTCTCCCCGAACAGGCATCAACAACAGCTTGCGGCCGGTCTCCTCATCGAACCACGGATCTAGGTCTGTCCCGAAGTTTCCCACATGCGCCGGGAACGAGGTCTTGGCGAACGTAGACTCTAGACACTCGGAGACCTGCGGTCGCGTAGCCACTGCGCGACAGGGGACGCTGTCATCGACGGGGGTCCCTGGCGCCGCGATGTTCGCGGTGTTCTCGAGCGCGGCGAAGAATCCATCCAAGTCAAAGACCTGAAGGGCGCCCCCGTTGAATCGAAGATCACTGTTCGCCGCCGCCACATACATCAGCGGAGAGCGTTGACGACACGTGCCCACCCGACACACCCACCCCTCCTCGGAAGCTCCACAATCCCCGTCCACTGCGCACGAAGCTCCCCCCGCGACGACCCGCTCTGGATCGAGCGCCATCCCCATGGGAAAGAACAGCGCATCGTCGGGTGGGTCGTCTCCCGGGCTGTCGAGGCTGCACGCCGTGCAGCCCACGAGAGACGTGAGCAGCAGCAACCGAGCGCGGCGTGGGAATGTTGACG
>CALKDV010000446.1 GCA_938084085.1 uncultured Nannocystaceae bacterium | reverse complement strand
GAGTGGGGATCCTTGGGGCGTCATCGAGGAGACCGTTTCAGGCGAAAATCCTGAGATTTGGGTATAAACGCTCGCATGCGAGGTCCGCAATCTCCATGGCAGGCACCCAACACGGTGCCGTCGATGTGTCGGACCGCCCCGAAGGCCATGGGAGACCTTACCTGAATATGTCCAGCGCGAGCACGTCTACAGCGTCCGGAATTGTTGTGTCTCCCGACTCGGACGACGAATCTCTTGTGGCAGCGGCCTTGAACGGCAACAGCGGAGCGTTTCGCGTGTTGTATGAGCGCTACCAGCGCCGCCTGTATGCGGTTGCCTTCGGCTACGTGCGCAACCGGGACGAGGCGCTGGAGATCTTGCAGGAGACCTTCATCAAAATTCACCGAAACCTGCACCGGTTCGAGGGCAACAGCAGCCTGTACACCTGGTTTTATCGCATCACCAGCAACGCGGCGAAGGATCACCTCCGGCGAAACAAGCGGCGGACGAGCTACGAGTTCGAGGACGGCCGCGCGGATGGCCGCGATGAGACACATCCGGTGGGAAACGGCGTGAGTGGTCTCGGTCGGCTCGGGACGTCCGCTGGGATCACGCAGCAGCGCGAGATCATGGAGGCGGTCCGCGCCTCGCTTGATGAGCTGTCCGACAACCATCGGGCCGTGCTGACAATGCGCGAGTTTCAAGGGCTCTCCTACGAGGAGATGGCCGGACAAATGGAGTGTTCCATCGGGACCATCATGAGCCGCCTGTTCCACGCGCGAAAGAACCTCCAAAAGAAGCTTCGGAACCGGCTCGCCGGATACATCGAAGATTTTGAGCCACCGGCGGAGGATCAGAATGAAGAACGGCGGCCGGCGAGCGTCAGGAAAGCAGAGGCAACGTGATGAGTGAACCCGAAAACGCGCGAGAGACGCAGATCAGCGCCCTCTTTGACTCCGAGCTCGATCAAGCCACGAGGGCAGAGGTGGAGGGCGCGCTCGCGATGGACCCGAGCCTCGCGGAGGACCTTGAAGACTTCGGACACCTCAAGAGCGCCATCGTGGCGGATCTTGAACATGAAGCCGCAGAGATCCCGGGCGCACGGTTCGAGCAGGTCTGGGACGAGATCGAGCGAGAAATCGCGGCGAGCACAGCGACACGCACAGAGCAGGTCGCTGCGCCGGCAGGCTTCTTTGAGACTTTTTGGAGGAGCTGGCGTGCTCCACTGATGCTGGGCGCCGCGGCCTGTGTCGTCGGCTTCATCGTGTTCGGATCCCCGTCGGACGAGGGCAACACTGGGATGGTGGCGACGGCCCCGGACACCCCTCCATCGGAGAAGGCGCCGCCCGTTGAAGTCCCGATACCTGAGGCGACCGGCGCGCAGCCCTCGGGGGGCACGCTTGTTTCCTACAAGCCCCCTGCAGTATTCGACGGCGAAGTTGAGGCGGTTGAGTTTTCGGGAGTCCGCGGTCAGATCGTGCAGACAACGGATGACGAGGGGACGCCGCGGGGATTGACCATTTGGATTCAAGAAATCGAAGACGACACACAGGAGGCCGCCGCCGGCGGACATCGCATATGACACGAAATTATCAAAGGTGGAATCGCGCAGCGCTACATCTGGTCTTGACCACGTCGGTGGCAGCGACCGTCGCCCTCGCGACGCCGCTTGATGCGTCGGCGAAGGACATGACCGCGGCGGAGTGCAAAGTGCATACAGTGTTGGCGAGTAAGTCTCCGACAGCGGAGCGAATCCCGGGCGGCCTCTCATTCCTCCGAGCGGAACTCGAGGGAGACCAGTTTGCGGCCTACAAGAGCTTCAAGCTCTTATCGAGCGTCGAGTTCAAGCTCAACAGCGACGCACAGGTGAGTCACGAGGCCGGCGGTGGACACCGGGTGGGGCTGCGGCTTCGGGGGGGATCGATCGAGCGACCGAAGCTTCATATTGAGGTCGCCGCGGCGGACAAGGCGAAGCCCCTGGTGAGCGCTGATTACTCCGTGACCTCCGGTGCATTCTTGCTCCTCGCGGGATTTCGCCACCCGGATGGAAAGCTCGTCTTCGCCATTCAGTGCCGGGGGTCTTAGACCTCTCGGGCGAGGCGGTCGCGGAGGGAGGCGCTCGCGCAGGCCGGTCCGGGACTTTCTCGGCATTCGTTCACGCCTGCGCTAGTCTCTCCTTGAATGGACGCGTCGCCGTCACCGAAGCCTCAAGCCCGCCGGCGGACGAGGAATCGCCTCCTCGCGGCAGGCGGAGCGCTTCTTGTCACGACGTGCGTCGGACTCGCGGTGGCTGCGTGGATGCTTCCGGGTTGGCTTGAGCGACAGGTGCGGGGGACTTTGGAGCGACGGCTGCACGCCGACGTGTCCATGGAGGGGATGCGCGTCGGCTTTGAAGAGGTGCGTATGACGGGGCTCGTGCTGACACGGCCGCGTGCCCGCGTTGAGCTCCCCGAGGTGAGGTTCTCGTGGACGTGGGCGTTGGGCCGGTCACCGATAACGTCGAAGCCGACGGTGCGTGCGAAGGGAGGAGCTTTGCGGGCGGAGCCTGCGGCCCTGCGAGCGTGGGCGGAGGAGGTCGTCGCGGGTGTCGTGGCCAACCCGGCCGCGGGAGCGCCGAGTTCCGGGACGCTGAGTTTGAGCACGTTTGTCAATGTATCCGCGGTGAGGGTGGACCTCTCGGCGCTCGACGTGGCGCTTGAGTCTCCAGGTGCAGTGTCCGCCCCACGGATGGTGGGTGAGCTGTACGCGCAGGGGATTCGCGGCGCGCTCGACGTGGGAGTTCGGCGCTTGGAGGTGGAGGTCGCGGATCGCCGACCCATTACGGCTGCGAAGATATCGACGACGGTGGCGTTGTCCGAGGACGGTCTCTCGCTCCCTGTGACGCTGGCGATCGACGACGCCTCCGCCGGGATCACTGCGCGGATCTTTGCGGTGGATGTCCGCGGCACGCTGACAGTGGCAGACGCGAAAGGAGAGCGGGTCTCTCTCGCCTTGAGCGGAGGACTCGAACCTCCCGACCGCACGGAAGATCCCAAGGGCGCGGAGCCGGTGGATGTCGCGCCGCGTGGCCCTACGGGCGGCGCTCCGCTGTGGACGTTGAAGGCGAACGGGACGCGAGATCTCTTGACGGGCGTGATGGATCTCGAGCTCGCGAATTTCGAGTTAGGGCGCGCACCTCAACTGTTGGCTCGACTGCCCCTCGTGGACTCCGAGTCCGCCACTGTGGGTGGGAACCTGCACTTTGAGCGGGCAGGCGAAGAGATCGAGACCACGGGCAACCTCGTGCTCGCCGGACTGAACATCGACCATCCTCTGTTGGCCCGGGCGCCGGTGAAAGGCGTCGGGTTTCGCGCCGAGCTCAAGGCTTCACTGAATCCGGGGCAGGAGTCCGTTCGCGTTGAATCGCTGCGTATCGCTCGAGAGGCGGTCGAGCTGCAGCTTGAGGGGGCGCTGAGGTGGCCCGAGGATGTGGGGGGTCGGGCGTTCTCGGGCACGTTGTCCATGCCGTCCACCTCGTGCCAAGCGGTGCTCGAAAGCATCCCTGATCAGCTCATCCCGGGCCTGCGCGACTTGACGCTCAAAGGGGAGATGGCGGTGGACCTTCGGGCGGAGGTTGATATGGCCAACCTCGACGCCCTTGAACTCTCTGGTTCTGTGAATGTTCGCGGCTGCGCCGCCACCGACCTTCCGCGCGCGGTGGCGCGACTCGGAGGAGGCTTCGTTCATCGTGCGATGATGAAGGACGGGCGAATTCGAGGGATCGACCTCACCGAGCAGTCGATGGCGTGGAGCCGTCTCGAGGAGATTTCTCCGTCGATGGTGGGCGCGGTCTTGACGACTGAGGACGCCGGTTTTTTCCGGCATCGGGGATTTTTAGGGAGTCAGTTTAAGACCGCGTTGCAGCGGAATCTGCGGGACCGTCGCGTTCGCCTCGGGGCGTCGACGATCACGATGCAGCTCGCGAAGAATCTGTTGCTGAGCCACGAGAAGACCCTGTCGCGAAAGCTCCAAGAGATGGTGTTGACGTGGTTGCTGGAGCGAACCTATTCCAAGCAGCGGTTGATGGAGCTCTACCTCAACGTGGTCGAGTTCGGTCCCCGGGTCTATGGGGTCACCGCAGCGTCCGAGCACTACTTTGGGAAGATACCCGTGGAGTTGACGAGCCTCGAGTCGGCGTGGCTCGCGTTGCTGCTCCCGAGTCCGGTGATCCGTTACGAACATTTTTGCGCGGGGACCCCGTCTGCCGCCTTTGAGGTGAAGCTGCGACGCATCCACCGCCTTATGCACTCGCGCGGTCACATCGATGAACTGGAGTACCTGCTGTGGAAGGACGCGCCGTTGGTCTTTTCGGAGCATCATCGCAGCGACCGAGAGGCGTGTATGGCGAGGCGGGGAGCGATGCTGGCCGGGCGAGTGACCCAGCGGGCAGTCTCGGGGTTGTTGCAGGCGCCGTCTTCCGAGCCCCAAAAGGACGCGTCCGCGCCGGGTGGCGAGACGCTACCGCCACCGCCGCCCGCGGCAGACGTAGGCCCGCGTCCCGCCATGGACGTGGCGTGGGAGGAGGCCGGGTGAGAGAGGCTCGCTGGCGTGAATTGTTGGACGAGGTGCACGCGGCGCAGGTCGTCGAGGCCCTGACCCCGTACGTGACCGAGCGCCGCCGCTCCAGGATCGGGGAGGTCGTCGCGTCACGGATGCACGGCGTGGAGGTGTGCCTTGAGCGTCCCTACGATCCCCACAACGCCGCCGCGGTCGTGCGAAGCGCGGAGATCACGGGAGCAGGCCGCGTCCACGTGGTAGAGGCGAGCGAGCGGATCCTCAAGGCCAAGCGCACGACCACAGGCGCGTTTCACTGGGTGGAGACGACGCAGCATCAAGGGGTGGAACATCTCGTGGAGGACGCGCGTTCGAGGGGTATGCTGCTCGCTGGGGCCTGCGTCGACGGTGACGTTGATCTGGAGTCGTTGCCCGTCGACGCCCCGATCTGCCTGGTCTTCGGCAACGAACACGCGGGACTCTCCGACACAGCCAAGGCGGCCGTAGACCTGCGCTTCTCCATCGCAATGCATGGATTTTCTGAGAGCTTCAATTTGTCTGTGTCGGCGGCAATCTCCTTGTACTCCGTCACGCGGAGGCGTCGCGCGGTGCTCGGTAGCGCCGGGGACCTCGACGCTGAAGCGCGCGAGGAGTTGACCGCTCGTTACTATGCCGCGAGCGTCGACCGGCGACTGGTCCGCGCGGTGATTGAAGGGCTACAAGAGGCACCCTCCGATGGCTAGGGCGGCGCATGGTCGACGACCCAAGCTCCGGCGCCTCATGTTCTGGTCGTTGGTGTTCGTCACGTCGTGCGCGAGCCTCGGTGCGGGCGGGCTCGCGGGCATGCTCTGGTACTACGGGAGAGATCTAAAAGCCATCGATGAAGCGGCGTTGCGCGCCTATCAACCGCCGCAGATCACGAGGATCTACGCCGCAGATGAAGAGACGCTGCTCGGGGAGTACTTCACCCAGCGTCGGACGCTGATTGAGTACGAGCACGTGCCGAGCCACGTCGAGAACGCCTTCCTCGCTGCCGAGGACGCCGATTTCTATCGTCACGAGGGGCTCGATTATCTGGGGATTCTTCGAGCGCTGTTCATCAACGTGCGCGCCGGTGAGATTCGACAGGGCGCCTCCACGATCACACAGCAAGTCGTAAAAAACTTCATTTTGTCGCCCGAGCGCACCTTTAAGCGCAAGGTGCATGAACTGCTCTTGGCGCGTCGACTCGAGCGGGTGCTCTCCAAGCAGGAGATCCTCGAGCTATACCTGAACGAGATTTATCTCGGCCACGGTCGCTATGGAATTCAGGAGGCGAGCCGCTTTTATTTCGGAGAGGACGTGCAAAAGATCGACGCCGGCCAGGCGGCGTTGCTCGCGACGCTCCCGAAGGCGCCTGGAGCCTCCACACCTCACAAGGCACCCGAACGGGCCAAGGCGCGGCAGCGGTTTGTGCTGTCGCAGATGGCGAAGCACGGATTCTTATCCGCCACCGACGCTGAACGATACGCGTCCATGCCCCTCGCGGTACAGCCCCTCGCGACGGCGCGCGGTGACCGAAGGGCCCGGAGGAGCGGCGCGGCTGACCACACCG
>CALKDV010000445.1 GCA_938084085.1 uncultured Nannocystaceae bacterium | reverse complement strand
TCCGAGTGCCACGCGCCGCTGCCCGACGTGAACCGCTGGGTCCCCCCCGCCTCGATCTGCGACTCATTGCCGAGGTTGTCTCGGTGAAAGAACGCCCCCTCGAGCATGTACGTAAACGCCTCAAACCCACGATGTGGATGCATCGGGAAGCCGGCCGGGCGCCGCACATCAAAATCATCGAGCAAGACGAAGGGATCGAGGTGGCGCACGTTCGGACCGGGAAAAATCCGTCGCACCGTCGCACCCGCCCCCTCCTTGGTCCAGCGCGCCATGTAGCGCTGCTTAATCGTCGCTACGGGAGGCGGCTCCACTCCATCCGCAATGGCGCCCGCCTCCGACCGTCGAGCGTCGGTTGTCCCGAGCCCTTTACAACCGAGACCGATCCCCAGCCCTCCGAGGCTTGAGAGTGCCCCGAACGTGTCCCTGCGCGTCCACGTCGCCATGCCCCAAGAGTACCCTCGAATTCGATCGGTTTCAGGTGGCGCGCTCATCGGGACTGCACGCGCGGTCACGAGCGAGTTCGCGCGCCTCGTCGAATCGCTGGCGCGGGCGCAGCCGACGGCCGTCTCACCGGCGATTGGTGGTAGCCTCGAACGCACCATGGCGCGCTGGTATTACAACGATGGGACGACGCAGCACGGACCGATGGAGCTCGAGGCGCTCCGAGACAAGCGCCGCACGGGGACCTGCCAGGCCTCGTTCATGGTGTGGTGCGAAGGCTGGCCCAACTGGACTCAAGCGTCCGAGGTGAAGGAGCTGGATCGAGCTGACGCGTCCTCGGCGCCCGCTGCCGTGAAGACTCGAAGCGCGTCGTTGCCCCGGGTCAGCGACACCAGGCCCACACCTCGCGCCGCCGCCGACTCAGCCTCCAAAGAGACCGCTCCCCACCAAGCCGCCGCGCCGATCCCTGCGCCCGCCCCTGGTCTCGCCGCCTCCACGGACGCGAGCGCGACCAGAACACCCGCCGTCCTCACCCAAATCCCGACGAAGTTCGAGGCGGTGATGGACAAGGGCTTCCGGGCCTTGCGGCCCATCGCGAGCGAAGCGCGGGTCGACAGGATCGACGGCTTCGCACAACGCGTCGGCACCATCGCGGGGCTCGTGGCCGTGGGGCTCGCGGGGCTCTCTGGTGCCATCGGGGCGATCAAGCTGGAGCGGATGAGCCCCCTGATGGACGCCATGTATCTCGTCGTGTTCGGCCTCGTCACATTGTACGTGGGACAACGCCTGGTCCACGCGAACACCCGACTGCTTGAGCAGAGCAAACACCGCATGAGTACGCCCTACTTCCTCGACGGTGTCGGAGCCCTGCTCGTCTTAGGAGGGGTCATCGGGCTCGTGAGGGCGGCGGTCTCCGCCATCCAGGTCGAGAGTTTTGCTCCTCTCCTCGCGGCCGCCGCCGTCTGTCTCACCTCGGTCATCGTGGGGTTGCTGTGCCTGTCTCCCGCGACCATCAACATTAAGATGGAGGACGAGACCCAGCAGGGCGAAGACGCCATCGCGATCTTGTGCCTGCTCCCCAAGTGTGTGCTCCGTGTCGTGCCGACGCTGCTCGTCGTCGGCACGGTGATCTCGAGCGTTTACTTCTTGGTCTCGATCACATCCTTGTTTGACGACAACCGATTCGCCGCGGCGGCTGAATTCGGCGGGAACTGGTCCGAGGGGATGGTGGCCTATCTGTCCGCGACCTTGCTTCCCCTGGGCTCCTATCTCGCCTTCTTGCTGCTTACTTTGTCCCTGGATCTGATGCGCGCCGTGCTCGTGCTCCCCGCAAAACTCAGCGACCGGCGAGACTGAGGCGGCCCCTCGCCCCTGCCCTCCCCCGTTTACCCCCCTCGGCTCCTGCCTCTTTAGTCGTCCAGGCGACTCAGGTACCCTGCCCCCGATGCAACTCGACGCGCCGCAGCTCCTCTTGGGAATCAACCCATGGCTCGAACGGGACGCCCTGCGCTTCCGGATCGACTTGTCGCAGCTCAAATCCAATCTCGCGAGGAACAACCCCAAGCGAAAGGCGATGCGCACGCTCCCGACGCTCATCCCTGCGCTGCAAGACCACGAGGAGTTTCAGGCCCTTTGTGATCGCCCGAAGAAAGATAAATTTGATCTGCCCTTCGTCGCGCAGCTCGTCGCCACCTCATGCCGCGCGATCTTGGCGAAGCTCATGTTCCGAGAGGTGCACATCGAGCTTCACGCGGAGAACGCCGAGGGCGTCTACACCTTGCTCGCCACCTCTCACGAGCTGGAGATGACCGGACAGATCGTCTCATTTGCCTTCCTCGCGACGCTCGGATCCCTCGGCAACGATGTGGTCGAACAGCTCCCGCCCCCCAACGTCTTGTCCAAGCAGATCAGCGAGACGTGGTCCAAGCTTGAGCAGACGGTGAACCGCGACGGGCTCCCCATGCAGCACAGATTTCTGGTGGCCGAGGCGCGAGAACGGGGGATTCGCTGGCAACGTATTTTGCGGCGGCCGGCCCTGTTGCACTTCGGAAGCGGACGTCACTGGCGACGTCTTGAGTTGACCACCACGGATCGCACCGGCTACCTCGCGGCAACCACCGCCGCCAAGAAGCCCCGGGCGACGGCCCTGATGCAGATGATGGCGGTGCCCGTGCCCGTGCAATTTCAGGTGAGCACGGTCGAGCAAGCCCTCGCCGCCGCGAATAAAATCGGATACCCGGTAGTGACCAAGCCCATGTCTGGCAACCGCGGACGGGGGGTCAGCGCCAACCTCAAGAACGACCCGGAGCTGCGGGTGGGATTCCAACGCGCCGCCGCCATCAACAAGACCGTGCTGGTGGAAGACTTCATCGTCGGCGAGGACTATCGCGTCCTCGTGATCGACGGAGAGTGCGTCGCCGCCGTCAAGCGAGTGCCGCCAAGCGTCGTGGGCGACGGCGCCCTCAGCGTCCGACGCTTGATCGACACGGCCAACGCCAACCGGTTCCGACCCGACGGCCTCCCCCGCATCCTCTCCCCCTTGCCCGACGACGACGAGGCCAAGCGCATCATGGCCAAGTCTGGCTGGGATCTCTCGAGCGTCCCCCCCGAGGGCACCCGAGTCTACCTGCGCTCCGTCGCGAACGGAGGATCGACTGAAGATGTCACCGCCCACATCCACCCCGACAACGCCATGGCGGCGGTCCGCGCCGCGCAGGTCCTCGGGGTCGACGTCGCGGGCGCCGACTTTATCTCGCCAGACATCACCAAGTCATTCCGCGAGGTGGGCGGTGGGCTCAACGAATGCAACTACAAGCCCGACCTGTTCGTACACATCTTGGCGGACGGCGACGACCCTCCAGACGTCGTCGGTGCGCTCTTCGATTACCTGTTTCCCGCGGACAGCCCGCGGGGCCTCGACGCTGTCGTGGTCATGGGCGCCGAGGACGACACCCTGGGCGCGCTGGTCGAGAGCATCACGGCGGAGGTCTCCCGCGAAGGTGACGTCCGAGTCGGCGGTCTCGGCCCCGCGGGACTGTTCACCGCGCTCGGCGCGGTGGAGTCCCTACAAAACTTTGCGCTCCAAGCCCCCAAGGTGTTCCTCGACACCGGCCTCGACATCGGGGTGTTCGGCGCTCGCGTGGACGCGGCCACCACGGACGGTCTCGGTGTGGACTATCTCGACCTGCTCATCCTCCCCAACATTCCGGCCCCAGCCGAGGACGAGACAGCGCTCTTGCTCCGCGCGGCCCACCGCTGTGAGGGCCCCGTATTGGTGGAGCGCGGTCACCCGCTTACGGACCTCTTGGCGGAGCGCATCGCGGACCGCCTCCATGTGGTGAGCCCGGAGCCCTCGCCAGCAGCACCGTCCACCAGCTCGGCGCTCGGCCTCGACGGCGGCGCGCTCATGGTGCGCG
>CALKDV010000444.1 GCA_938084085.1 uncultured Nannocystaceae bacterium | reverse complement strand
AGGCCAAGGGCCATTTGTCGATCGTTATCGACGACGTGGGACGCGAGTTTATCTACACCGAACGATTGCTGGCGCTCCCGTTTCAGCTCACGTTTTCCATCGTGCCCGGCGCCTACTACACGGACGGGGTGCAGGCGAGGGCGCGCCAAGATCGCCGACGATATCGGGAGCTGATGCTGCACCTCCCGATGGAGCCCGTCGCGTCGGCGATGATGACGCAAGGTGTCGAGCAGCAAGAAGAGTTCCTCCAGCGCGTGGACTCCCCGGCCGAGCTGCGGGCGAAGACGCAGCGCGCGTTTGAGCGGGTTCCCGTCGCGCGTGGATTTAACAACCATATGGGGTCTTCGCTCACGGCGGACGCGGAGGTCATGCGCGTCGTGATGGCCGCGGCGAGCGCCTCGGGGGCGGCATTTTTTCTCGACTCTCGAACCACGGCCGAGACTCGGGCCGAGGAAGTCGCGCGTGATGAGGGGCTTCTGGCGGGGGCGAGAGATATCTTTTTGGATCACGATCCGTCACGGACAGCCGTCGACGCAGCGCTGGGGCGTGCCATCGAACGCGCCAAGCACGAGCCCACCGTCGTCATCGCGCATCCCTCGGCGGCCGTGGTTGCGGTGCTCGAGACGAGGTTGCCTGAGGCCTTCGCAGAGGGTGTCGTGGTCTATCCACTGTCGGAGTTGCTAGCACGTGAGCGCAGCGACATCGTCACGAGCGCCCCCGATGAGGAAGCGTCCGCCGGTCCGGGTCCCGGAGCGTCTGGCGAACGGTCGGCGGCCGAGCGCTCGCGCTGAGCGGTCGTGGGATGCTGAGTGTGGGGAGGCGTGCCGAGGAAGGGCGCCTGGGCCGTGCTCGGTTTTTTTAGGCACCGGCTGTCTGGGCCCGTAGGGGAGCGTTAAGGCCGCGAGCAGCCCCCTCGGGACCGCTTGGGGCTGAAAAAAAAGCGTGAATGACGCTGTCGCAGCCAGTTGATCCCGGAAGGTGCTTTCTCATAACCTTGGGGCGATGGCGCTGACGCAACTTGTCATTGAAGACTTCGAGGGTACACGCACGGTGGTGCCGCTTGATATGGATTCGCTGACGATCGGTCGGGGGTCGGGACACCTGATCCAACTTACGGAACAAAACGTCTCCCGAGATCACGCCAAACTCTATCTGATCGACGAGGGATGGGTGGTCGAAGACCTCGGGAGCTTCAACGGAATCAACGTCAACAATGTTGAGGTGAAGGGTCCGGTGATGCTCCGTGAAGGTGACATAGTCACCGTCGGTGACTACGTCATGCAGCTCGCGGGCGACTCGTCACGTGACACAGTGGAGCTGGTCGGGGCGGGCGCGGCCACGGATGCGATCGAGGGGCAGCTTGCGCATGCGGCTGCATCAGGACCGCGGATGGTGGGCGCGGCGACCGACGAGCACAAGACGGGATCGACGTTGCCCGAGATGGGACCCTCTGCGATCGCGGACAACAACACGCCCTTGGATGGCGTGAGCGTGCCTCCCACGCCCACCGTTGATGACGGACTCGATGAGTTCGAGTTTGATGAGGAGAACTCGGGCGGTAAAAAGATTGTTTGGGCGATCATCGGGATGATGACGGTCGTGCTCGGTTGGTACGGCTGGCAGTCGATGAACGAGGGCGCTGCCCCCGCAACGTCAGCCATCGCCAAGGTGGAGCGCCCCGCGACGAAAGATGCGCGCGCTGACGAAGTGAAAGAGCCCGAGGTTGTGGAGGCCGGGGGAGCCGCGAGCACCACTGGGGGAGAAGACACGGAGGGCGCTGAAGCTGCGACAGCCGGGGACACCGGTGGAACGGGCGCTCAAGAGGAGCCGGAGGACGCCGCGGCAGAAGAACCTGCGCCGGCGCCAACCCCAACAGCCGCGCCCCGACGATCGTCGAAAAAAACTGGGAGCACGCGACCCAAGAAGAGCGGGGCGAGCGAGCCTGCGCCGGCGCCGACCCCCGCACCCGTCGAGGAGTCCGAGCCAGTGGTGCAGGCCCCGACGCCCAAAGCTGCGGAGCCCGTCCCCACGGCCCCATCCAAGACCGCGTCGGAGTTGCTTGCCGAGGCTCGCAAAGCCGCCATGCTTGGGAAGGCCTCGACGGCCTACGACCTCGCGAAGCAGAGCAACGCAAAAAGCCCCAGCGCGGACGCCGTCCAGGTCATGGCGGTGAGCGCCTGCAAAATGGGCAGCGAGTCCAAGGCGAAGGCTGCCTTCTCTCGGTTGTCAGAGAAAAAGAAGAAGTCCGTGCGCTCACTTTGTGAGTCCAAGGGCATCACTTTGTAGCGACGGGGAGCTGCGCTTGCGCGGTTGAAGGTGCGTCTGCTGGGGGGCCAATCATGCCCTGCGAGCGTCCCAAATCATCGAGTACCGCTTGCGCGGCGTTGAGCCCACACATGCCGTGCACCCCCGCGCCTGGATGCGCGTAACTCGAACTCAGATACAAGCCGCGCACCGGTGTCCGATACCGAAAGTAGGGGAACAGCGGTCGAAAAAATAACTGCCGGTGCCACGCGTTGGAACCACCGCCCAGGTCTCCGCCGATGAGGTTGGCGTTCATTTTTTGTAAGTCCGTTGGGTGCGTGACCCGTCGGGCGAGGACTCTCCCTCGAAATCCAGGCGCGAGGGCCTCGATACGGGCGTCAATGCGATCCGCGAATTGCTCAGCGTGGGGGCCCCAGCCCCCATTAAGGGTGGGAGGGACCCGAGAGTAGGCCCACAATGTCTGGCCGTCCCCAGGCGCCCGGCTCGGGTCGACGAGGCTCTGCTGCCCGATGACCAAATAAGGGTTGGTCGGGAGCTCTCCAGCGCGGACCTCTGCCGTGAAGCGCGCGAGGTCTTCGATGCTGTCCCCGGTGTGCACGACGGCCGCCGACCTCGGCGTAGCGTGGGCCCACGGGACGGGACCGTCGAGGGCCCAGTCCACTTTGAACGTGCCCCACCCAGAGGGGAACGAGCGAGCGAAGCGGGCCACGCGACCAGGGAGATGAGCGCGCTCGATGAGGTCGCGAAAGAGCGCGGGGACAGAGGTATTTGCGATGACCGCATGTCGAGCGCGGATCTCGGTCTCTACGCCATCCCGGTGCACCCGCACGCCGATCGCTTTCCCGCGCTCCGCGAGGATTTGTGTGACCCGTGAGCCAAGCTGGACATGTCCGCCTGCGGCGCTGAGTCGATCGACGATGGCGTCGGCGAAGGCTTGGGCGCCTCCAACGGGGACGGTGAAGCCTCCCGTGGATGCGGTCACGGCCAGCATATAGCCGATCCCTGCACCGAAACGATCGGTGGGGCCGACGTCGGTGTGCAGCGCGAGGGCGGGAATGATCCGCTGGGCGTCGCATCCGACGAACAGGCGCCGGGAGAGCCGCGCGCCCGAGGTCGCAAACAGACTCCCCATCCGGAGGAGGTTACCCAGGCCAAGCCTCGCGACGTTGGCAACGTTGGGGAGCGGGCGCAACATGGCCTCAAACAGCCGAGGTTCGATGGAGCGATGCCACCTCAAGAGGCGGACAAGTCGATCGGCGTCCGCCGGGTTGGAGATGAGGTCGGGGATACGATCGAGGTCGCGCGTGAGACCGGCGCATGAGCCATCGGGTGCTGGATGAGCGCTCTCAATGTTCGCGTTGACGAATTGCAGGCCGGCCTCGTGGAGGCCGAGGCCCGCGAGCGCGGGGCTTGACTTGGCGAACGGGAAAAATGCCGCGCCGACATCGTGAATAAATCCAGGTCGAGTCGCCTCGACCGAGCCGAGCGCCCCCCCCCACCGTCGTTCGTTTGTTTCGACCACGAGTACGCGCAACCCGGCGCGCGCCAGGTACGTCGCGCACACGAGCCCGTTGGGGCCTGCGCCCACCACGATCACGTCCGGGTCACCCGTCGGGGGTTGTGGGGAGGGTTCGGTCATCGGACTTTGGGGCGCCATAAAAGCGGGAGCGAGAACAATTATCGAATCGACACTTCGGTCATGTAGGTCTTCGCGACCGTCTCATCGTCAAGGTTCACCATGCACACGAGCGCGGTGCCGTGTTGGCCGTCAAACTCTGTCACCAGCCAGAATTCGAGGGTCCAGGTGTTTTGCTCCGCCATGAGCGGGGGGCTCCACCCCATGAAGATGGGGCCTCCGAGGTTCTCAGAGCGACGCTGTGCGTTCGCCCGTTGAAACGCTTGGTGCTCCGCGAGCACGCCCAGCGCCTTGTTCAAATCTTCATTTTGTACTTTCTTCCGCCATTCGCTCTCGAAGCGGGTGTCCACTACGTTGAGGCTCTCGCGCTCGAGGATAAAGTGATATCGCTCGCTCGCTGTTAGGTCCTCGTAGTCCGGCACGTCAAACTCTGGAAAGAGGTTGTCTCGCTCGATACTCTGTGAACGCGCGCGAAGCTCCGTCGCCAGTCGCCGTGACTCGTGTTCGGTGTACGACGCGAAGACGCGCGTGGAGATGTATTTCGAGGGCAGGTGATGGTCCCAGTCGATCACTGTGTGAAGGGAGTCGTACTGATTGCCTCCAAAGGGGAGCAAATAGGGGACCTTCTCAAGGATGGTGGTGAGGTCCTCGCTGTCCTCAGCGAGCCCTTGGTCACGGAGCCGTACATGAATCAGGAGGTCGGAGAGCAGGCGTTGTTGTTGATCTTGATGTGGCTCGGTCGTCATTTGCTGCTCCCTTCTCGTCGGCGAGCGATGACAGCGCTGCGAATCGCTTCAATGATGTCCCGGATTCTCTGTCGATCTAGCTTCAAGCTCGCGGGACTCACGACCAGACGGCTGCTCACGGGGAAGATGGTCTCGACCTCCACGAGATCGTTTTGCCGCAGGGTCTCGCCGCTCTCCACAATATCGACGATTTGGTCCGCGAGGGTCGTGAGGCAGCCGAGCTCGACGGAGCCGAAGAGCGGGATAATTTCTGTCTCGATTCCTTTGCCGCGGTAGTGGCGCTCAGCGACCGTGGGGTATTTGGTAGCGATCTTTAGCAGGGTCCCAGCGGTCGCTCGGGTCCGAGCGTCGCGAGGCTCGGCCACGCACATGCGACACCGGCCGATCTCAAGATCCACCGGCTCATACAGATCCCGCGATTGTTCCTCGAGAGTGTCACGGCCGACGATCCCAAAATCGGCGACACCGTAGCCGACATAGGTCGGGACATCTGTCGGTTTCACGAGGAGCACCCGATAGTCCGCGCCGATCTCATAGTCGAGTCTGCGGTCGCCGGCCTTGGCGACCCCCTCCAGTGAGAGGCCCGCCTCTGCCAGAATTGGGGCGGCGTCCTTGATGATGCGGCCCTTGGGGAGGGCGAAGGTGAGTCTCCTACCCATGACCGCCACCCACCCGTTGGATATTGGCACCGAGGGATTTGAGCCGAGTTTCGATGGCGGCATAGCCCCGGTCGAGATGATAGACGCGCCGGAGTTCTGTGCGTCCAGAAGCCACGAGGCCGGCGAGGACGAGGGATGCGCTCGCGCGGAGATCGGTACACATCACGGAGGTCCCGTTCAACTTGGTCGGGCCACGAACGATGGCGCTGCTCCCATTGACGACGATGTCGGCACCCAAGCGATTGAGCTCTGGCACGTGCATGAACCGATTCTCAAAGATCGATTCAGTGATGATGCTCTGTCCTTGCGCCTGGGTCGCGAGCAGCATCATCTGAGCCTGCATATCCGTCGGGAATCCGGGGTGTGGACGTGTCTCGAGATCGATGGGTTGGATGGCGTCGGGGCCCTTGACCCGCAAGCCTTCGGCGGTGGGCTCAAGATGAACTCCCGCGTCCTCGAGCTTGGACAAGACCGCGTGCATGTCGTCGACGGGAGCGTCGCGGATCAGGACATCGCCTTTGGTCACGGCGGCGGCGATCATCAAGGTGCCGGCTTCAATGCGGTCTGGCATGACCGCATGGTCAATGCCAAAGAGCTCATCCACGCCTTCGATTTCAATGGAGGAGGTGCCCGCACCAGAAATCTTCGCGCCCATTTTGTTGAGGACGATGGCGAGCTCGCGCACCTCTGGCTCTCGCGCTACGTTCTCGAGAACGGTGGTTCCACGAGCTAAGGTGGCGGCCATCATCAGGTTCTGCGTGCCGCCAACGGTGACCTTGTCGAAGATAAAGCGCGTCCCCACGAGCCGCTGCGCCGAGAGTTCGACGTAGCCGTGGACGAGCTCCACCTTCGCTCCGAGGGCTTCGAGCCCTCGAAGATGTTGATCGATGGGGCGCGCACCGATGGCGCATCCACCTGGGAGGCTGATGCGGGCGCGGCCGTGGCGTGCCAGCAGCGGTCCCATGACCGTGACCGAGGCGCGCATGGTTTTGACGAGGTCATAGGGGGCCTCGAGGCCGTGGTCCGCGACCTTGCTCGGATCTATTTGCAGCGAACCATCATCAAAGACGATGTCGCAACCGAGGTGGCCGAGCAGGCGATTCATGGTGCGAACATCCGTGAGCGGCGGACAGCGCCGAATGCTTGAGGGATGGTGAGACAGGAGGCTCGCGCACTGGATGAG
>CALKDV010000443.1 GCA_938084085.1 uncultured Nannocystaceae bacterium | reverse complement strand
CAAAGCCCACCTACGTGCCCCACGAAGATCTCGACATCCTCCCCATCGAGATCGCGGGCAACGGCTCTTATCCCCGCCTCGCGGCCGAACTGGTCCTCCCCAGCGAGCGGGCCGGCCCCCTCCCGACGGTGGTGTTTTTTTCGGGCTCGGGTCCCCAAAATCGCTACGGCTTCGTCCCGGGAACCTCCATCGACATCGGCTCCCACGAGATTCATGATGCCCTCGCCCTCGCCGGATTTGGTGTGCTCCGATTTGACGACCGAGGTGTCGGTGACAGCGAGCTCGGCAACACCGCGACCCCCGGCTACCTCGTCCTGATCGACGACGCTCGGCGGGCCATCGCCGCTGCGGCCGCGCGACCTGAGGTCGACGGGGACCGCATCATTCTCATGGGCCACAGCCTCGGTGCCCTGACCGCGCTGGTCCTCGCCAACCAAAGAATCTCGCGATCCAAACGACGACCGAGCGCGATCGTTTTAATGGCGGGCGCCGGACGAAACCTCCGCGAAGTCATCTACGATCAGGTGAGCGCGAGCGTCACAGATCCCGCAGAGCGGGAGGCCGCGATCGCCCAAGCTCACGAGGTCCACGCGAACGTCATGAACGACGGGCCTCTCCCCGCGTCGAGCGAACCAGTCCGCATGTGGATGAAGGAGGTCTTTGGCCACGAGCCCATCGCGCTGTTACGAACGGTCCGAGCGCCCGTCCTCGTCGTCCAAGGCGGACGAGACTTCCAGGTCCACCCTGAGCACGACTTTGAGGCCCTCGCCTCGGCGCTCAATCGCAACCGCGGGTCGGCCTCGCGCCGCTTTGATGCCCTCGACCATCTATTTAAGGAAGAACCGGGCCGCTCCTCCGTCGGGCATTACGGTGACCTGTCGCGCCACGTGGACCGCGAGTTCATCGGCTACCTCGTGTCCTGGCTCCAATCTCTAGAGCCATGAGGGCGCCGCGCAGCGCGCCCTTGATCACGCCCGTATCGTCGTCCATGCTCGCGCTCCCATGGACGACGAACTCGACACCGAGATCCTCGGACTGATCGAAACCCCTGAGGCGCGGGCAAAGGGCTTCGTCACCATGGGAGAAATTGTCGATCGCCTGGTGGTGCAAGGACACGAGGAGGTGGAGGTGGAGCAACGCATCTGGTCGCTCCTGACGCAGCGACGCCTCACACCCAACGGCTACGTGCGGCGCGTGATGAAACGCCGCGTGGATGACGGCATGATCCACCGACGCGCCTACGAATTCACGCTCGTGGCGTGGGAGCCCGAGCTCGACAATCAACTGGATCTTCATGAGAGCGACGGACCAGGCGGATGAGTCCTCCTCCCGACAGCGGCGCGCGCCGGTCGGACCACACGCCAGCGTCACGGGGACTCCACGTCGCGCATCAGGTCGCGGCGCGACCCGATCAACCGGGCCTGTTCTTGGCGCTCGCCCCCATGGATGGCGTGACCGATGCCTCCTACCGTGATGTGCTGACCTCCCAGTTCTCGGGACACAGCGGCGTCAGTCTCTGCGTCAGTGAATTCGTTCGCGTCGTCGATCGCCCCGTACAATCGAAGGTGTTGCTGCGGCACTGTCCGGAGCTCTCGGGCGACGGCTGCACAGCGAGTGGCGTCCCTGTCTTCGTTCAGCTGCTCGGCGGCGACGCCGAGCCCATGGCGCAAAGTGCCGCGCTCGCGGCGGGGCTCGGTGCCCGAGGGATCGATCTCAACTTCGGCTGCCCCGCGAAGACCGTCAACCGCCACGACGGTGGCGCGACCCTGCTCAAGACCCCGGACCGCGTCGAATCCGTCACCCGGGCCGTACGCGACGTGGTCCCCGCCGCCATCCCCGTGACGGTCAAAATCCGCGTGGGGTGGGACTCTGCGGCCCCTGTCATGGACCTCGCGCGGGCGTCGGAGCAAGGGGGCGCCACGTGGCTCACGATCCATGGACGGACGCGCGCGCAGCTGTATCGTCCGCCAGTGGACTGGGAGGCGATTGGCCGAGCCGCCGCGTGCGTCCGCATGCCCGTGGTAGCGAACGGCGACCTTTTCTCGCCCGAGGCCCTCCACCGATGCAGCGAGGTCTCCGGCTGCCAGAGCTTTATGATCGGTCGCGGTGCCATGGGGCGACCCGACCTGTTCGCCGCAACCCGAGGATGGCGGACGGAGCCGTTGGGTTCCCCCGAGATCGCGCGCTTACTCCTCGACTACGTAGCGCACATGCGCGGGCGACAGATGCCGAGCTTCAACGCGCTCGGTCGCCTCAAACAGTGGCTACGAATGGGCGCCCTGCAACGCGAGGATCTCGCGGCGTGGTTCGAGCGATACAAGCGCGAGCGCGAGCTCGTCGAGGTTACGGCGGCCATCGCCGCTCATTGTCGCGTCCACGCCACCCGTGAACCGGCGACCTACTTGGGGAACGCGCGCGCGCACTGATCGACCAGCCATGGAAACTCGGCCCGCTGCTCTCGCAGCGACGCGGAGACGCAGGCGATGGCGTGCGTTGACAACTGGGTCACGCACCCCTCCACATCAGGCGACATGGTCTGGGAAAGTTGCGACTGCGCCGACGCGGTCCCCTCTCCGCCGCGATCGAGGGTGGCATAAAATTCGTTGGCCTCTTGGAGAAGCCGCGCGCACATCTCCCGGGGGTCAGCGCCATCCCCGACCTTGAGCGTCGGAGCCAACCGCGCGCGCAGCGTCGCCGCCATCGCGTCCCAGTCTGGCTGATTATCCGCGCCGTTTGGGTCCGCGTTGGGGGTCCGCACGCCCGGCGTGGTCACCCGCGGACGCACCGACGAGCCCTCGAGCGCGGGGCGCTCCCCGCGTGGCCCCGCTCCCCGCGTGGTCGGTCGGCGCCCTTCGCATCCCGTGAGCACGGAGCCGGCGAGCAGGGCGCTCGCGAAGAGAGCTGACGTCCGACCGCCTCGTCGCCCGTGAATCCACGGCGTCGCTCGAGTCTCTTTCAATTCGCGTGTCCGCCTCAACCCACGTACGATATACGAAGTTGGGACGCGCGGTCATACTCCTCACAGGCGGCGCCCTGTGCATCTGCGCTCCGGCCGTCGCGCGCGGCGCCCCGACAGAGCCGGGGACGCTCACCAATCCACTGTTGCCGTCGGCCGCCCAGTGCGGCATGTGCCACGCCTTCGCCAATCCCGCCGCTCAAGCCGCGCTCCCGAACCACTCACCGATGGTGTGGCAAGGCTCAGCCATGGCGCACAGCGCCCGCGACCCCGTCTTTTGGGGCGCGCTGGCCCTCGCTGCCCAAGATCATCCAGAGGAGACCATCGACTGTGTCCGCTGCCACGTCCCTAGCGCGTTCTTGTCGGGGCGCGGAGCGGCGCAATCACCCGGTGATCTCCTCGCGGAAGACCTCGACGGCATCGGCTGCGATCTGTGTCACCGCATGCTCCCCGATCCTGAGGTCTCCATCGGCAACGCGCGCTACACCCTCGACGACACCGGCCTCAACGGCGCGGTGGCGAAGGCAGGCCCCTGGTCCTACACAGAAGACGCGCCCAACCATCCCTGGCGACAAGATCCCGAGTTCCTGCCGAGCGCGGACATGTGCGGTGTGTGCCATGACGTCACGACGCCGCGCCCTCGACTTCGCGAGGACGGGACAGTGATCACCTCGGGTTTTAATGAGCAACGCACCTACTCCGAGTGGGCCAACAGCGCCTTTGCGCGGGCCGGAGAGGACGCGGCGACCTGTCAAGACTGCCACATGCCCGCCGTGGAGGACGTAGCCGGATGCGTGGCCTTCTCCGAGAGCGGCATCGTTCACCCCACGGGTGGTCGGCGTCACGACCTCGCGGGCGTCCACCTCGATCTCACGTCGATCATCCAACAAAAATACGGGAGCGCTGGCAGCGATGAAATTGACGACGTGTTCTTTGACGCCGCCCGCGCTGCTCAAGAGGCGATCGCGACCCAAGCGGTCGCGTTGACCGTCGACGCTCCGATGACATTCGACAGGGCACGAGCGGCGACGCTGCCGCTCACCGTGCAACTTGAGAACCTGTCGGGACACAAACTCCCCACCGGATACTCCGAGGGGCGCGTCATGTGGATCGAGGTGGAGGGCCTGCTCAACGGCGAGACCGTCTTCGGCTCGGGTCGCTGGAGAGACAACGCGATCGAGGCGGACGAGCAAGTGCGGCGCTACGAGGGCATCGCGGAGCGCCTCAGCGACGGGCGACGAAACCACCTGCTGCTCAATGATCACTGGAGACTCGACACCCGAATCCCCCCCAAGGGGCTCACACCAGATCCGGAGACAGATCCGATTACCGATCGATACGCGCTGACGTCCGACGGGTACTGGTCATCTGTCGATACGGTCGCGTACGAGTTCGCGCTGTCCGACGAGACTCAAGCGCTGCTCGACGAGGCGGTCGCGGCGGGTCAGCCCGCGACCGTGGAGGTGCACGTCCGGGTCCGCTACCTGATCAATACGCCGGCCTACCTCGCGCAGCTGCTCGAAGACAATGTCACCAACCTCGAAGGCGAGCGGCTCGCGACGGCGTACGCCGAAATTGGCGGACCCCAGCCCGTCACCCTCGCCGCGTGGTCAGCGCTGGTCGGGTACACGGGTTCAGACGAGCCGAGCGGCGCCGGCGAATCAGAGGATCAAGGCTGCGGATGCCATGCGGTGTCGGCGTCAACGCGGGGTTCACGCGGCGGCGGCGGCTGGCTCCTGCTCGCTTGTCTCGCTGTTTTCGGTCGAATTCGCCCAAACGGTCGAAATTAAGCGCGCCAGGGTGCCGAAACAGGGACGCCGTGGACTCTAATTGATCCCTGGCATCTGCCGCCGAGCACCTTACGAACATAAATAGATGCTCAGCGTCATTGGCATGATCGTCGTCACGGTGTGCGTACTCGGAGGGTACGTCATGCACCATGGAAATTTGTCCGTCCTCGTGCAGGTTCACGAGTACGTCATCATCCTTGGCGCCGGCGCCGGCGCCCTCGTCTGCTCCACCCCCATCCGAACCATTAAGGCGATGGTGACGCAGCTCAAGGGCTTGCTCGGGCACCGCCCCGGGAAGAAGGACTATCAAGATCTGCTCACCATGATGTTTGAGATGTTTCAGATCGCCCACAAGTCAGGCTTGCTCGGGTGGGAAGAGCACATCAACGAGCCCGACAAGAGCAAGCTCTTTAACAAGTACCCCTCGTTCCTCAAGAACCACCACGCGGTGACGTTCATGACCGACACCATGAAGGTCGTCGTCTCCGGCTCGGCGGAACCCCATGATCTTGAGGCCTTAATGGACGCGGAACTCGACACTGCGCACACCGAGGAGGCCAAACCCGCCGACGCCCTCAACACCGTCGCAGACGCCATGCCCGGGCTGGGCATCGTGGCCGCGGTACTCGGGATTATCGTGACCATGGGCGCCATTGATGGGCCTCCTGCCGTCATCGGTATGAACGTGGCCTCGGCGCTCGTCGGCACCTTCCTCGGCATCCTCGCCTCCTATGGTTTCCTCGGGCCCCTCGCCTCCGCGATGAAGCATTTGGTCGCGGACGAGCACAAGTACATCGAGGTCATCAAGCACGCGCTGCTCGCCCACGCCAAGGGCGTGAACCCAGCCATCGCGGTGGAGTTCGCCCGTCGCGCAATCATCGCTTCGGAGCGCCCCACCTTCGAAGAGCTCGAGCAGGCATGTCGAGCAGCCAAGGCCGGCGGCGGTGGCGGTGGCTGAGGGTAGGGTCAAATCATGAGCGGCCAAGGCAGCGAGGGCGAACGCCCAATTATCATCATCAAGAAGGGTGGTCATGCGGAGCATGGCCACCACGGCGGCGCCTGGAAAGTCGCCTACGCCGACTTCGTGACCGCGATGATGGCGTTGTTCATGGTGCTGTGGCTCGTCGGACAGAGCCCAAAAACACGCTCCACCGTAGGGGCGTACTTTCGTGATCCCCTCGGCTTGGCCGGCGGCGGCAACAACGAGTTCAACCGCGGACCCAACTCTGGCGGCGCCGGCTTCTTTGAAGGCGGAAACACAGCGATGTCCATGGAGGTCGCCATCACCAGCGGGCGCATTGATCA
>CALKDV010000442.1 GCA_938084085.1 uncultured Nannocystaceae bacterium | reverse complement strand
GATTGTCGCCTTCTATGGGCGCATTCTCGCGCCCAACCGACCCAGGGTCTTTTGGGGGCTGCCCTTGATCCTTTTGCTCTCGATGCTCCTGAAGGGGGTGGTGCCGGACTTGCGTGGGTCAAGAGCGATCGAGGCGACCATCGTCGCTGTGTTGATCGGGTTTGCGATCCGAAACAGGGTCCGCGAAGCGCTCTGGGTGGTCATTCCCTTGGCCTTCTTCGTCGCAGACAGAGTTGTTTTGACGGCGATCAACGTCCGTGCGGTGGGGGCGGGCTGGTCCGATGTCTGGCTGGCAATCCGGCCACTTGGAAACCTGCTCACGGCGTTCTCGATGGTGATGATGTTGGCGCAGCGCTTGGCCAACAATCTGGAAGCGGTGGAGCGCTTTGTGCCTCGCGAATACCTGTCCGCAATCGGTGCCACCGACCTCTCGGCGGTCCAGCCGGGAAGGAGAGTAACGCGCATTATGACGGTTGTGTTCACCGATATTCGGGGATTCACTGCTTTGTCAGAAACTCTCGCTCCCGAGAAGATGGCGGACGCTGTCGACGAGGTCTTGGGGGTGCAGGCTACGGAAATCACCAAGTGCGGTGGATTCGTGGACAAGTACATCGGAGACGCCGTGATGGCGCTGTTTGCAGATCCTGCCGATGCGGTACGAGCTGCCAGGGCGTGCGTCACCAGAGTCCAAGAGCTCGAGGTGGAGATCGCCATCGGCGTGGGGGTGCACACGGGAGAGGTGCGGTTGGGCGCAGTCGGGACCCACGACCGTCTGGCTTGCACGGCGATGGGCGACACCGTCAACGTCGCGGCACGCATCGAGGGGCTGACGCGGGTGTTTGGCAGTGAAATCCTGTTGACCGAGGTCACGGCACGGGCCGCGGGTCTGGCCTACCGGCGGGTGGATCGGGTGGTGGTAAAGGGCCGGCATGAACCGGTGTTGATCGTCGAACCAGAGCCGGCCCCCGAAGGCTGGGAGGACGCATTTGAGGCATGGTCTCGGGGTCAGTTCGCCGACGCAGCTGAGGGCTTCGCTGGACTGCAGACGGTGTTGGCAGAACGCTGTCGGCGGCTGGCTGCGGACCCACCAGAAGAGTGGGACGGCCTGACCAGGATGACGACGAAGTAGGGTCTTCCTTGGTGGGCTAGCCAGTCAGCAGTCCAAAGCACATCGGCAGGCCGACGGCGCACGCCACGATGATCAAGATCAGGAGGCGTACCTGTCCGCTCAACCGGGGCCTCGCTGGCTGGGGCAGCTGGCGTCACTGGTGCCGTCATCGTGGTCCAGCGTTTCGGCTCTGCATTGAATCTGAACGTGCACTTCCACATGCTGTTGCTGGACGGGGTGTTCGTGGAAGACGGCGACACCGTTCGCTGGGTCAAGGTGCCGGCACCCACGACCCAGGAGGTGCAGCAGCTGGTCACCGACCTCGCCCGAACCATCGAGACCTGGCTGGACACCCAGGGCTACGGTTCCGACGACCCGTGCGACGAGGACGACGATGCCAACGGCGCCCTGCTCGCCGCCTCGGTGGCTGGACGAACCGCCCTGGGCACCCGCGCGGGCGCCAAGGTCCGCAGGCTCCAGCGGGCGACCACGCGACCCTTCCGGCTGCCACCACTCTGCGGAGAGGCCCACGGCTACAATCTGCACGCGGCGGTGGTCATCGGCCGTGGCAACCGCGAAGGGCTGGAACGGCTCTGCCGCTACGTGCTTCGGCCACCCCTGGCCCGTACCCGACTCCAGCGTCGCGGCGATGGCTTGCTGGTCCTCACCCTGCGAAAGCCCTACGCGAACGGGACCACCGACTTCCTCTTCAGCGAGGTCGAACTTGCCCAACGACTCGCCGCACTGGTCCCTCCAGCACGGAAGAACAGCGTGTCCTACCACGGCGTGCTCGCGCCCCGGCACCGGTTCCGAAACCAGGTCATTCCCGAGCCTCCCGCCCACACCGAAGAGCGGACCCGGCTGACGAAGAAGCCCCGGGGCAGGTCCCGATGGCACGCCTGGGCCGACTTGTTGTGGCGGGTGTTCGAGGTGGAGGGTCTGGCGTGCGCCTGCGGGGGACGACTGGTGCTCCACGCCATCGTCCAACCGCCCGCGACGCTGTACGTGCTCGACAGCCTCAGGCGCTCGGCAAACCGCAACGCCCGTGCTCCGCCCATGGCCAGCTGACCTCCGCCGAGCCGCGCAGCACCAAAACCTGGGTCGGCACGCCGTCGTGCGCGCAGCGCATGGGTCGATACACTGCCTCTGCCCTACGCAACGGAGAAACCTGGACTCTCAGGAAGAAGGGAGGAGAGCCGGCCAGGCGTCAGGAGGGGCGACACCTCGTATTCCTCTCCTGCACAAAGGCTTCCGGCTGGTAGGATAGGGTGTGCAACACGCTAATGCTTCTTATCCTCGCTGAACTTCCCCTACGACCCGATCCAGACTGTGCTTCCGTACGCGATCGACATCGTCGCCGGGGGCACGGACGAGCCGCACTGCCAGAAGGCGACCCTCACCCCGCTGGGCGAGTACCTGATCGCGGGGATGATGCAGCGGGGCATGCTGCTCGAGGTCGACCACCTCCCGCGCTTCGCCTACAAGCGCGCGCT
>CALKDV010000441.1 GCA_938084085.1 uncultured Nannocystaceae bacterium | reverse complement strand
CACAAACACCGAGCACACGTAGATGGGGACCATCGTCCAGCCCACCTCCGCGAGGAGTTCCCATAGATTTTGTTCTTGCATGTGCGTGTCTCTCTTTAGGATCCGAAGTCGTATTTGAAGCCGATGCTCGCGAAGCGCGGGCGGCCGGGACGAGCGCCGAAGGGCCGCCGCGACACCATGTACTCGGCGCCGGTCACGTTCATCATGTTCAGGTAGATCGACGCGCGCTCATTCACCCAGACCCGGCCGCCGAGGTCGAGGGTGACGAAACGATCGATCCGCTCGTCCGCCGGGATCGCGCCCTGGCTTGGGGTGTCGCGCATCTGCCCGTTGTAGGCGAGGGTGCCCCATAGGCCCCACTTCTTCATGCCGCCCGCGAGCTTGAGGCTGGCGACGTGGACGGGCAAGTACGGCAGCGCGTCGCCGGCCTCCACAATTCCAAACTGCGGGCTCGCCGAGGCGAAGCTGCGCTCGAACCGAGACCAGGTGAAGGTGTAGTTGGCGTCGGTGTCGACCCAACCGTTTCGCTTGAAGCGTCGCTCAAATCCGGCCGCGACCTCCGCGCCCGCTACCTTCACCTTGCCGGCGTTGAACTGGTCGCCAATGTTGCTGTCGTCGCAGCCTTGGGCGAAGGTGCACTCGCCCGTGAGGTTGGAGTAGTCGTTGAAAAATCCGACGGCTTCTGCGGTGAAGCCTGCGAGTGGTTCCCCGCCGAGCCGAAATCCCCCCTCGTAGTTGATGCTGCGCTCGGGGCGGACGTCGTCGGCTTGACCCGGGGCGACCGGAGAGAAGCCCGAGTGCACGCCCGCCAGCACCCCGAGCCAGTCGGTGGCTTGGACGTGGGCGCCGATGCCCGGCACGAACACGGCGTTAAAGGCGCTCGATTTGCTCCCGTTGAGGTCGTCGGTAAAGTCGGTGCGGATAAGCTCGACGCGGGCGCCAGGCGACACGGTGAGACGATCCACGATCACGATTTCATCGTGGAGGTGGAGCGCGCCGGCGTAGGCGGCGCCGCGGTTGAGCGTGGTCTGCTCCTCGTCGGTCCCCTCGGGCACGAGCGTGGAGGACACCATCAAGTAGCCGTCTTGGGTGTGGTCGCGGCGGATGGTGTCTGCGTGGAACCGCGCTCCGAACTCGATGGTCTGGTCGACGTACTTGGTGCGCGGGGAGATGCGGAGCGTGTTCTGGATCCCTTGGGACACGTAGCGCCGGGCGTTCGTGCCGATCATGAGGGCCTCATCGGCGCTGGTGCTGTCCTCTTCGCCGCGGAGGATTCCCAAGTAGATGGCCGACTGCCCGCCGCTGTCCGCCATGACGTCTTCGATGCTCGGTCCGCCGCGAAAGGTGTTGAACTTGGTCCACGCGCGGGAGAAGTCGTGGCGGTAGGCGGTGGTTTGGAGTTCCACCAAATCACCGTAGGCCAGCAGGTAGCTGAGCTGGGCCTGGCTTCGCCACCACCGCATCAGGCCCTTTTGAGATCCCACGTAGCGGCGATAGGGGTTGGCCTCAAAATCGGCGTCGGTCAAGCCGAGGTAGGTCTCGAAGGAGCGCTCGGTAGAGATGCCCACCTTGGCGTCGAACTGGTGGTACACGCGGGCCGCGGGGTCCACGTTCGCGCGCAGCTTGAGCATGCCCTCGTTTTTACCGAAGCCCGTGTCCCCGCCGCCGTCGAGCTCTTTGAAGCCGTTGGATTGGATGCGCACACCCTCGATGAGCATGCCGAAGTGCTTCCAGCTGCGACCCCAGTGGCCGTGGGCCTTGCCGTATCCGCGCTGACCGATGGCGAGGTCGAGCCCTCCGTCGCTCTCGCGGGGGATGTCGCGGGTGCGCAAGTTGATGGCGCCGCCGATGGTGTTGGGTCCGTAGCGAACGGCGGCGGGGCCTTTGAACACCTCGATCCCCACCATGCGGGTGGTCATGGGGAAGTAGTAGGCGGCGGGGGCTGCGTAGGGGGCGGGGCCAAGCAGCACGCCGTCCTCCATCAAGGTGATCTTGGAGCTTCGGTTGGGATCGACGCCGCGCAACCCGATGTTGGGGCGCAAGCCAAAGCCGTCTTCGCCGCGGACGTACACGCCGGGCACGGTCCGCAGGATGCGTTGCACGTCGTCGTTCTCGTCACGCTCGAGGGTGGCCTCATCCACGAGGTGCGCCGAACCGACGATGCGTGGCAAGTCCTCGGGTTCACCGATGATGGAGACGGTGGGCGCGGCGATGTCGGCGGTGACGCCTCGGGTGTCCACGTCGGGCTCTTCGGGTGTTTCGCTCGCGGTGTCGTCGGTACCGGGGGCGTCCTCGGCTTGCTCGTTGGGCTCGTCGTAGAAACCGGAGAGGTCAACGTCGGCGTCGTCCTCGTCTTCAGCGGCCTCGGGCGGGGTCGGTTGCTCGGGCGGGGCGGGCTCAACAGGCTCTGCAGGCTCTGCGGCCCTCACCGTAGTGGGAATCAACAGTCCACCCGCGAGGACGCTCAGCTTGACGCCGAGGGTCCAAGGCTTGCGCGCCGGAGCAGGACGGGGCGGTCGCGCGAGGACGCGAGCGAGGCCGCGGACCGGGTCGAGCAGCACCGACGTGAGGCGGTACGGGTCATGGTTGCGGTCCTCGGGGTGGAGCCCAAAACCTTCGGGGGGGGCGGCGTCCGCGAGTCGCAAGGAGCCGCCGAGGCGGTCCCAAACAGCGAGCCACGTCCCGTAGTTCACCTGGCCGCGGGCGCGGGTCTTTGCGTGGTGAAGCTGGTGCTGTGCGGGGCTGATGAACCACCGCTCGAGCCGTGTGCCCCAGCGCCAAAAGGAGTGGCTGTGGCGCAGGTTCCCGCCGAGGGCGCTGAACGTGACACCGAGGGCGTTCACCCCGAGGAGCTGGTTCTCCACCGCGGCCCCGCGGAAGAAAAAGTAAAACACCGCGGTGACCAGTCCGGTCACGAGGACGCCGCGCGCCTGGTACAGCGCGGTCTCCACCGGGTGCACGCGGTACAAGGTGAAGGGGGTCAGCGTCTCGGCGCTGTGGTGGACTTGGTGCACCTGCCACAGCGCCTCCACGCGGTGCATGGCCAGATGCAGCAGGTAGCGGCTCAGATCCCACGCCACAAACAAAACCACGGTGTACACGAGCCCCACCTGCCACGTCTCAAACCCCGTGAGCTCGGGCCGACCAAACAGGCGGTCCGCGCGTCGCACCAAGAAGGCCGCGATCCCATGGGCCGTGAGCGCCCACGGCAGCGCCCACAACGCGAACAACAGCGGCTTGATCGCGATGAGCAGGTAGTCCACGCGCGCCGACGGCCCGAGCCATCGCCGCACGAGGTCACGCCCGGATCCGTGGCCGCGCGCGCGCGCGGAGAAATCGAGGGCGAGCACCACCACAGCCGCCGTGAGCAGGTAGCCCCAATAGGTCCGCGCCGCCGGGTCGAACAAGAGGTTCGTCCACGAGCGAGAGAGCGCGTCCAGCATGGGGGCGTCAGTCGGCGTCACCCGCGGCCTCGCTGGGGATCGAGAGCATCAAGAGCGTCGAAAAATCGCCCTTGAGCCAGTTGGTGACCTCGCGGACCGAGGTGTGGCAGGCGTTGAGCGCGGCGGTTTCGGCGGTCAACGCCGCGGTGAATGAGCCCTCCACGGCGCCACACGTCGTGAGCGCGGTCTCGATGCTCGCTGCCATGCTGTCGGCGAGTGGCCCCTCGCCAATGGACGCGAGCAGGTCGTCAAACCCAGTGTGTTGGGCGGGGTCGGTGCCCCCGTGGAACAGGCGCTTGAACCCTTCGAGATTGGCGAGCACCGCGTCCTTTGAGAGCTGCGCGTGGACGAACTCAAGGTCGGCGATGCAGGGGGCTGCGGCGCATTCGAGGACGCCCGCGGGCACCCCGAGTTTGTCGTCCTTCACCTCAAGATCAAGGTAGAACATGGCCCGAACCACCTCGTTGAGGCCGGCGCGAACGGTGCCGTAGGGAGAGTTGTTCAGGTCGGGATCGGCGAGCGCTACGGTGAACGGACCATCCGCTGCGGACCACGACTGCGCGAGCCCGGCGACTTCCGTCGCCAGCGCGGTCGCGACCGCGGTCGCATAGTTGGCGCGGCGCTTCGCGATCTCATCGGGGCCGAGCGCCGCCCACGTGCCGTCGACGTTAATGGGGAGTTGGGGGGCGCAGGCGTTGGCGTCGCCGCCGTAAAACAGCAGGTATTCGAGGGCGTCAAGGCCGTAGGTGTTCACGAGGTTGGCCGTGAAAAAGTCGCCTTGAAGATAGCCTTGCTCCACGAGCTCTTGGTCGATGCGGCATGGGTTCACCGTGGGCCACGAGTAGACCTCATCACGCTTGCCAGCCCCGCCGATACCGCTCCCGGTGGGCGCGGCCGGACCTAGCTGCATCTGCTCCACAACCTCCCACGCCAGGACCGCGTCGGTCCACGCGGTTTGGGCGGCGGCGCGTTGCTCGTCGGTGCCTGAGCCCGCGACTGCAGCCGTCGCGTAGGTGGAGGTGGCAGCCTCCAGGGAGGTCGCAGCGGCGGCGGCGGCCTCATACGACGGAGCGATGGCGTTGTACGCGAGGCTGGTGAGCATGGCCCGGTGCATCGACGCATCGCCCGGGATGGCCGCGTTTGAGCCTGAGGAGCTCGACGACAAGTCACCGCACGCGAGCGGGGCCAACGCGCTCGCGAGGGACGCGGTCAACGCGAAAATCGTGGGGTGCAGGTTCTTCATAGAGACTCCAACAATCGTGGGGCTACCAGCCACCTTCTCCGAGTTCGTCGCCCAGGTTCGACGCGGCAAATCCGTAGGCTGACGCGAGCAGGCTTCGCGCCTCCCGCAAGTTCGCTTGATACGCGGGGTCGAGGTCAGGCGCCTCGCCGATCCACATGTGGAGCTCGATAAACTGCGCGTCGGTGAGCGTCATGCGGGGGTTGAACTGCAGCGCCAGCGCGAATCCCTTGAGCTCACTCCAGTGCTTGGCGAGCGTGTCAAAGCCGACGGCGTCGTCGTTGAGGTCTCGCAGCGTGTCGTTGATGTAGTGCACGGCGGTGGCCGCCAGCGCCTTCTCCCACCCTTGGATGGCGGCGTCGCGCTGGGCTTGAAGTGCCATCTGTTCCGCCTCGGACAGGTCCCCGTCGGCGGCGGCGATGATGGCCCTGCCGGTCAAGAACGCGGTCATCGTGTCCATGGAGAGGTCTGTGGGGGCGGACTCGGCGGCTCCGCGGTCCCGCTTGGAGGCATTTCGTGCGGCGCCAAAGTTGTACTCAGAGAGCAGGTCGATGGCGCCGCTACTGTCGTGATCGTGGGCGGCGCTGTCGGAGATATCAGCGTCGGCATAGGCGAGGTAGTCCCGAGCGCCACCCCAATATCCGAATCCCTCGTCCCAGGCGTGCTCGAGCGCGGTGTAGGGGGCTTCCTCCTCGACGGCTGAGTTGTCCGCACGCAGACCTTTCCCTTCGATGTCGTCGTCGAGGTAGTCGTCGGCGGCTTGGGAAAAGTTCACGGCGCCAAGCAAGAACTTCTCCATGAGCTGCTGGTAGTCGCGTCCGTTGGCGTCCACGTACCACACGGGGATCGCGGCGCCGTCCGGGTCGGTGGGGATGGTGCCGGTGGAGAAAGCTACGGCCAGCGCGTCGAGCTCATCCATCCACTGCGCCACCAGAGCGTCTGGGGCGA
>CALKDV010000440.1 GCA_938084085.1 uncultured Nannocystaceae bacterium | reverse complement strand
TGCCAGTCCGACGATGAGTGTGGAGCGGGCGAGTACTGCGAGCCGAGCCAGAGCGAGTGTTTCGCCTGCGACGGCGCCGATGACCCCAACTGCACCGGGACCTAGGGGCGAGCGTCCGCGACACCGCGGGCCGATCCCCTGAGGCTTCCTCCTCGCACCGTGACGCCCGCCCTCACCCGGTGGGCGTCAGCGCATGGTGAACCCGCTACGCCTCAAAGGCGGCTCGGATCCATTCCACGCGGCCTGCGGCGTCCCCCGCGTCACCGCCGCCAACCACGGCCACCACGTCGAAACGAACGTATACCCGCTCCCACAGACCCCGCTCCGTCAGCCAGGCGGTCGCGCCTTTGACGATGCGACGGCGTTTGCGATGGTCGATGGTCTCCAGCGGATGCCCCCGCTCCTCACTGTGACGAGACCGCACCTCGACGAAGACGTAGGTGGGTGAGCCACCGCGAGCGCCGCGTTGCTCGTCGCCATCGGAGGCGAGGCAGATCATGTCGAGTTCGACCCCCCCCGAGATCGCGTTGCGCTCGATCACGCGGAGCCCCGCCCGTTCGAGGTGCGCCGCCGCGAGCTCCTCCGCCGCCTGCCCTCGCGCCTTGCTCGTGCTCATACGCCCCACCACGCCTTCCGCGGCGTGTGGACGAGGTGACAGGTGTTCCCCGCGGGCAACAGAGGCTAGCGCTTCGCGGCGGGCTTGCTGCCGTAGCCGCCGACCTTCGCCCGGATGCGAGCCGCGTTGCCGCGACGATCACGGAGGTAGTAAAGCTTGGCCCGACGCACGCGGCCGCGAGTCACAAGCTCAACCTTGGTCACGCGCGGGCTGTTCACCGGGAACACGCGCTCGACACCGACGCCGTCGGAGATTTTTCGAACCGTGAACGTGCCGTTGTGTCCACGCCGGCTGCGGTGAATGCAGACACCTTCAAAGATCTGGATACGCTCTTTGTTGCCCTCGGAGATGAGCGCGTGCACGCGGATGCGATCCCCGGCGCGAAACTCCGGATGATCGGTGCGGGCTTGGCTGGCTTCAATGGCTTCAATGACTGGGGTACGGTGGCTCATGACGGGCTCGTTTCAAGTGGAGTGGAAATCTTGGGTCCAGCGTTCGAGGAAGTGCTGCAGTTGGCGGGCGACATCTCGGTGAATGGATTCGGCTGGCTGGGGCTGCGAAGGGTTGATCACTCCAGCCCCGTTTTCAACCCCCGAATTGCCGTGGAGTTGCGGGGCCGCCCCGTCGCCGAGGTCGAGGAGGAAATCCGAAGGTGGATCTCCCCCAGCGAGCGCGGAGCGAAGCGGGCTCCCCTCGGGGGCAATCACAAAAACCGCGCAAATTGCGCCTCTCTCGTTCTCCGCGGCCACGGCTGCCCCGTGCGTCAAAGCCACGTCGAAGACCTCCGCGGGCTCGGTGAGCCGCCACGCAGGAACAGACTCCCCCGGCATGGCCACGGGCACCACGAGCAGACGCGATTTGCGCTTTCCGCGCAAAATCTTACGGATCCGTGGGAGCGATTTGGTCTCCGCCGGGAGGACCGCCACACCCGGGCCCGGAGAAATCGCGCGATCCGTCCACACCACCACCGATCCTGAGCTCGCGATCGCGAGCGACGCGAGCCGCTCAACGCCCACGTCCACGCCCTCGCCGGCGCGGGCGTCCACCACCACCGCGACATCGAGTCCGGGTCCATGTTCAGCCGAAGCGCGCACCTCCGGCGCGAACTCGGGGCGAAGCCGGCGCGTACGGATCCGCGACACAGCGTCCCGCCATCTTTGCACCCGCGGATGATCTCCCGACGACAGCGGCGCCGGGACAGTGAAGCCCCGAAAGTCTGCGGGCCGCGTGTACTGCGGATGCTCCAAGGCGCCGCCGCCGGTCCGCGAGAAGCTCTCCAGCGCGATGGAGTCAGGGTTCCTCACCACCCCCTGAAGCAACCGCCCCACCGACTCCACCACAGCGAGCGCCGCCACCTCGCCCCCGTTGAGGACAAAATCACCAAGCGACACGCACTCGTCACAAAATTGTTCACGGACCCGGTCGTCGATTCCCTCGTATCGACCGCACAGCAACACGAGGTGATCAAGCCCCGCGAAGCGCGTCGCCGTCTCCTGGTCGAAGGGCCGACCCGAGGGGGACAACAGCACCCTGTGCCCCTCACCGCGGCTGGCTGCGATCGCTTCCAGCGCGCCCACCACTGGCTCGATCTTCATCACCATCCCCGGACCGCCACCAGAGGGGCTGTCGTCGACGGTGCGGTGAGCGTCGGTGGCGAAGTCCCGTGGGTTCGTACACACGATCTTAAGGCGGCCCTCGGCCACGGCGCGGCCCATAATGCCCGCGTCGAGGAACGACGAGACGACCTCAGGGAAGAGAGTCACGATGTCGATGACGAACGGTTCGCGTCCGGTGTCGTCATCCATCCTTCGGCTCCAGTTCGGTAGGCAAAAACTCGCGTGGAAGGTCCACGAGCACCGTCTCCTCCTCGATCTCTGCGATGTACTCGGGCAGCGCCGGAAGCAACCATGTCGCCTCTACACCATTGTCGCGACGCCACTGAACCTCCAGAAGGTCTTGCATGCCATTGGTCGTCACGCCCACGATCTCGCCGAGCGATCGACGGGAGTCATCTCCGACCGCCATCACCTCCGCGCCGATCAAATCGGCGAGGTAGTATTCGTCCTCATCGAGCTCGGGCAACACCCCTTTGTCCACATAGACCACGCGACCGCGCAAGGCGTCGGCGGCGTCTCGATCTTCGATTCCCTCCAACCACAGCCGCGTGCGATCTGTACCTGGGATGGGCGCAACCCGTGTCAACGTCGTCTCGATCGACGCGGCCTCTTCGCCCTCCTCGTCGACGGCGAGTCGCACGCGAAGCGCCGGCCGTAACCCCTCGGCGGAGGCTCCCTCGAGACGCACCTTGATCGCACCCTTCACGCCGTGAATCCCCACGACACGACCGATCCTTAATTCTTCCGATGAAGTCATGGGTCGCTACGACGACCACCCGACCGGCGCTACTCGAGAATCTCGAGGTCGGCGCGCTTGCGGACCTTGGAGGAGGCGGCGTTGAGTATTGCTCGCATCGCCTTGACCGTTCGACCTTGCTTGCCGATCACCTTGCCGAGGTCTTCCTTGGCGACACGAAGTTCGAGGACGATCGTTTGGGCGCCAGAGATCTCTTCGACCTCCACCTGATCCGGGTGATCGACGAGTGCTCGAGCAACAAACTCGACCAAATCTTTGAGTGACACGTTCGACATGGAGTTGTCCGGGGAAAGAGAGCAGAGCGGCCGCGAGAGGCGGCGGGGAGAGCGGAGAACAGGGGAAGCGGTTGCGAAAAACGCGCGAGCCGCACCGTGAAGGCACGTACCTCGTTGTAGCCCAATCTGGCGCGTGACGCACCTGGATGCCCGACATCCTACGCGGTTCGCGAGCCTCCAGCACGCGAAATTACCCGCGTGAGGGGCTAGCCGGTCGGTTGAGAGGCGTCGAACTTGCGGAGAATTCGGCGCACCACATCCGTGGGTTGGGCGCCGGTCCCGAGCCAGTACTCCACACGATCTCGTTTGAGCTCGATGGTGCCCTCTTCAGTGAGCGGGTTATACGTGCCGAGTTTCTCGAGGAAACGACCGTCTCGCGGGTTGCGAGCGTCGGTGGCGACGATTCGGTAGAAGGGACGCTTTTTTGCGCCGGTGCGTGCGAGCCTGATCTTGACGGCCATGGGTACCTCGTAAACACTTGCCGGGAGTTCCGGCGGAGTGAGAGTGCGGCAGGCTACTTGTCTCGACCGCACCGGTCAAGCGTCAGTTTGATCAAATTTCGCACGTGATCTCCTCTTGGAGGCCTTTTGTCGTCCACACCTCCCCATAACTCCCCGGACCTCGTCCATTATGCGCACTTCACGCCAAACGTTTTTCCTCTCCGCCACCTGGATCTTCGCGTCCATCCTCGGTCTTGCATGCAGTCCACGCAGCCAGGAGTCAAGCGACGCCGCCGCGACCACGCACGCGCCAGAGCCGGCGCCCGAGGTGCAAGGACCGGCCTCCCAAGAGATCGATCTGTTCGCCCTGGGCGCGCAGCAGGGCTACATCGCGCCCTGCGGCTGCACCACCGAGCCCCTCGGTGGACTGCAGTATGCGGTCGGCTACATCGACGGGACCTCCAACGCCCGCGCGCGTCTCATCCTTGAGCCGGGCTCGCTGCTGTTTCCCCTGCCGACAGATCCGGAGGCGCCGGCGGACGAGGCGGGCTGGGCCCAGGCACAGCGCCGGGCCGCGCTCCTGACCGAGCGCGTGTTGGCGTGGGGCGACGCCGCCATCTCCGGGGTCGGCCCGGCGGATGTTGGGAGCCCGCTCGGCGGCGCCGCGCTCGACCAATACTCACTGCCGCGCGTGCTCACCAACGTCGACCCCGCGAGCCGACCCGTCAACCTCGCGACCGTCGCCACACGGACCCTCGACGATCCTCAAGTCAAGGTCCGCACATGGGTGGTGCTCGACCCACAGCTCGCGCGCGAAGGTCTCCCTGCGCTGATCGATCCCGTCGCCGCCCTGACCACAGCGCGCGCGGCTCAACTGGGGACCGACGCCGAACACCTCGACATCGTGGTCGTTCACGGTTCGCGAGACCTCGCGCGACGCGTCGCCGCCGAGATCTCCGGACTTGATCTGGTCGTCGTCGGAGGCCCCCAGGCGACCACCGAGGGCAGCCGGCTCGGCGCCGCACCGTTCCAAGTAGGGACGACGTGGGTGCTCGAACCTGGAGATCGTGGGCAGACCCTTTCCCACCTCACCCTCGTTGCACCCCGCGACCTGAAGGCGCCACCCTTCGCAGACTCCACGCGCTGGCAATTCATCCCGCCCGTGGAGCAAACGCGCGCAGAGCTGACCCGACTCGACGAGCGCATCGCCAGTTTCTCCGCCGATCCCAGCGCCGATCCCAGCTTCCTCGCCAACTTAAAAAACGAGCGGGCACGGGTGAAGGCATCCATCGACGCGACGGGTCCCGAGGACGGGGTCGGACTGCGCTTGAAACAAGTCAAGGTCAGCTGCACGCTCCCCCCCGACGCCGCGACCAAGAAGGTGCTCGACGCCTACGACGGCTGGGTCGCCGCGGAGAACTCCGCGCGATTCAAGGGCGTGTTTACGCCGTCACCGCCCGAGGGCGCGCCGACCTACGTCGGCAAGAACACCTGCGAAGACTGCCACGACGAGGCCGTCGCCTTTTGGTCCAAGACCCACCACGCCTCCGCCTACCGCACCTTGGTCGACGCGAACAAACAGTTTGATCTCAGCTGCGTCGGCTGCCACGTCACCGGATTTAAGCGACCGGGCGGCGCCCACGTGGTGGAGACGCGAGGCCTCGTGGACGTGCAATGTGAGCAGTGCCATGGACCCGGCAGCCTCCACGCGGACAATCCAGACCCCAGCAATATCCGGCGTGAGGTTTCGCCGACGACCTGCCTTGAGTGCCACACACCGGAGCACTCCGACACCTTCCAGCTCGAGGCCTACCTTCGAAACGTGCTTGGAGAGGGTCATGGCGAGGACGCACGGGCCGCGCTCGGGGCAGGACCCACAGGTCGCGAACTCCGCGCCGCCGGCCTCGCGAAGGCGGGGGGCGCGTGCAAGAAGATGTGACCTGCGCTAAGAGCGGTGACCATGAGCGTTGAGTCCACCGATCCCACCACCGGCGGAGAAGATCCGGCGAAGAAAGTCTTCTTCGTGTCGTTGGGCTGCGCGAAGAACCAGGTGGACACGGAGATCATGCTCGGGGTGGTTGAAAACGAGGGCCACCAGATCGTCGATGACCCCACCGACGCCGACACCCTCGTGGTCAACACCTGCGGGTTTATCGAGGCGGCCAAAGAGGAATCTATCGACACGATTTTGGAGCTCGCCCGCCTGCGGGAGGAGTCCGGGAAGAAACTCGTCGTCGCGGGCTGTCTGAGCCAACGCTACCCTGAGGAGTTGGCCGCGGAGATGCCAGAGGTCGACCACTTCCTCGGGAGCGCCGACATGCTGGGCCTCGAGAAGGTGCTGCGCGGGGACGCCAAGCGCATGGGCGTCTCGGCGCTGAGCCGGCGCGCCTACCTCTACGATCACACCGCCCCTCGACGCACCATGGGCCCCCGCCACAGTTCAGTGGTCAAGATCGCGGAGGGGTGTGACCGCCCCTGCGCCTTTTGCATCATCCCAAAACTCCGCGGCCCGCAGCGTTCGAGGCCAGTCTTCGACATCGTGGCCGAGGTGCACGCGCTGGTGGAGGCGGGCACCCGCGAGATCTGTCTCGTCGCCCAAGACCTCACAAAATATGGGGACGACCTCGTGGAGCGAGGCCTCGCCCCCGCCAACCTCGAACAGCTCCTCGACGCACTCACGCAGATCCCGATGCTCCGCTGGGTGCGTTTGCACTACGCGTACCCCACCGCGGTCACGGATGGGCTGATCGAGCGCATCGCGCAAA
>CALKDV010000439.1 GCA_938084085.1 uncultured Nannocystaceae bacterium | reverse complement strand
TCCCCAGGGCGCTTTTCAGAGGGGTCTTTGGGCGGGTCGCGTGGAACCTTCCCGCTCCATCGGCGGGGCGCGGTGTGTGGCGCCGCTCGGCGCGGTTTCCGCCCATCCACCGGCATCCGTGAGCGGGGTCGCACGGAGGTGTCCTGCGTAGGCTTCCCTCTTTGGTTCTTTGGAGTACATTCCAGCGGCCATGACGGAGTTGCTCGCACCCACCGACCTCTTTGTCCCACGTCACCTCGGACCTCGCCCAGAGGACGCGGAGCACATGCTGCGCACGATCGGGGTGGAGGGGCTCGACGAACTCGTGGCTCAAGCCATCCCCGACTCGATTCGAATGAAGCGAGATCTCAAGTTGCGTGGTCTCGATGACGCCCGGCCCTTGGGTGAAGAGGCGGCCATCGGATGGTTGCGCTCCATCATCAAGAAAAACAAGCTGCACAAGTCGCTGCTTGGGATGGGCTACCACGACTGCGTGGTGCCTCCCGTCATCGCGCGCAACATCCTCGAAAACCCCGGCTGGTACACCCAGTACACGCCCTACCAGGCGGAGATTTCGCAGGGGCGGTTGGAGGCGCTGATCAACTTCCAAACCGCGATTGCGGACCTGACGGGGCTCGAGTTGAGCAACGCGTCGCTCCTCGATGAGGGGACGGCCGCCGCAGAAGCCATGGCGATGGCGCACGCTGTGGCGCGCGGTAAGAAACCTCGATTTTTAGTGTCGAAGCGATGTCACCCGCAGACGTTGACGGTGATGCAGACGCGCGCGGACGCGGCTGGCATTGCGCTTGAGCGGTTCGAAGAGATCCAGGGGCAAGACCTCTCCGATGTCAGCGGCGTCCTGGTTCAGTATCCGACCACCGAAGGGGTGATCGAGGACTACGAGGCCCTGGCAGAACGTGTGCACGAGGCGGGGGGCTTGCTTGTGGTTGCGGCGGATCTGTTAGCGCTCACATTGCTCCGTCCCCCCGGAGAGTTCGGCGCGGACGTGGCGGTTGGATCGGCCCAACGTTTCGGCGTCCCCATGGGATTTGGAGGGCCGCACGCGGCTTTCTTCGCCACCGCGGAACGCTACAAGCGTCAGATTCCAGGTCGCATCATCGGGGTTTCTAGGGACGTGAAGGGCCAGCCGGCGTTTCGGATGGCCATGCAGACCCGTGAGCAGCATATTCGGCGGGAGCGGGCGACGAGCAATATCTGTACGGCGCAGGTGCTGCTGGCAATCATGGCGGGCGCATACGCGGTCTATCATGGCGCGGAGGGGCTGACCGCCATCGCCCAGCGGGTCCGTCACTGCGCCGGAGTGCTGCGTCATGTACTTGAGGCGTCGGGCCACGACGTGGGGACCCACGAGATTTTCGACACCGTGACGGTGCGTCCTGCGGGGCGCACAGCCGCGCAAGTGTGTGAGGCGGCCGTGGGGCGCGGCTACAACCTCCGCGCGTTGGAGGACGGTCGCGTCGGGGTGAGTATGGATGAGCGCACGAGCTTGTGCGATCTGCTTGAGGTGCTCACGTGTTTTGGCGTGGCCACTGACGGCCTGGATCTTGAGGCGGTCGCGCGGGAGCATGTCGGCCCCATTTCCGACACACACGCGCGCACCTCGACGTTTTTGTCGCACGAGGTCTTCCGCAGGTATCGCTCGGAGCACGAGATGCTCCGCTACCTTCACCGCCTTCAGGGGCGGGATTTGTCTCTGACCAAGTCCATGATCGCGCTGGGGTCGTGCACCATGAAATTGAACGCCACCTCGGAGATGCTGCCAGTGTCGTGGCCGGAGTTTGGCGCAGTCCACCCCTTCGTGCCGGCGGACCAGAGCGCGGGCTATCGCGAAATGTTCGACCTGTTGGAGGGGTGGCTCAGTGAGATCACTGGATTCACCGCCGTGTCGCTGCAGCCCAACGCGGGCTCCCAAGGGGAGTTTACGGGGTTGATGGTGATTCGTGCCTACCATCAGGATCGAGAAGAAGCGCACCGTGACATCTGTCTGATCCCCGTCTCGGCGCACGGGACAAATCCCGCGAGCGCGGTCATGGCTGGCATGAAGGTCGTCGCCGTGAAATGTGACGAGCGGGGCAATATCGACGTGGAAGACCTGACCGCGAAGGCGATCAAGCACGCGGACCGACTCGCGGCCCTCATGGTGACGTATCCGTCCACACACGGCGTCTTCGAGCGGGAAATCCAGACCATCTGCGAGACCGTCCACTCCAACGGCGGCCTGGTGTACCTGGACGGCGCAAACATGAACGCACAGGTGGGCCTTTGTCGACCCGGCGACTATGGCGCGGACGTCTGCCACCTCAACCTCCACAAGACTTTCTGCATCCCCCACGGTGGTGGCGGACCTGGCATGGGCCCCATCGGCGTCAACGACAAGCTGGCGCCGTACCTTCCAAGTCATCCGCTCACGGACGTCGGCGGCGAGAAGGGGATTGGCGCCATCGCGGCGGCGCCATGGGGGTCCGCGAGCATCCTGCCTATCTCGTTCATGTACATCGCGATGATGGGCGGGCCTGGGCTCAAGCGAGCGACGCAATACGCGATCTTGAACGCGAACTACATGGCGCGGAGACTCGAGTCGCACTACCCCATCTTGTATCGGGGCGAAGAGGGGCGCGTCGCTCACGAGTTCATCATCGACCTGCGGCCGTTTAAACAGAGCGCTGGCGTCGAGGCCGAGGATGTGGCGAAGCGGCTGATGGACTTTGGGTTCCACGCGCCGACCATGTCGTTCCCGGTGGCGGGCACGCTCATGATCGAACCAACCGAATCTGAGTCCAAGGAAGAGCTGGACCGATTTTGTGACGCCATGATCGCGATTCGAGCGGAGATTCTGGCCGTAGAGACCGGGGCGCTGCCGCGTGACGACAACCCCCTGTGCAACGCGCCACACACGGCCTCGGAGGTCACGGCGACCGAGTGGGGACACGCCTACCCGCGCGAGCAGGGCGCGTACCCGTTGTCGTGGGTCCGCGCGGACAAGTTCTGGCCTGCGGTATCTCGGATCGACAACGCCTGGGGAGACCGCAATCTGATCTGCACGTGTCCGCCCATGTCCGACTTCGCGGGCGACGACGCCTGATTCCCTCTACGCGTCTGTGTCGGCGCTGGGGCGATATCGCCGCTCGAGCATCTCCGCGCAGGCGCGCGCCGCCATCACCTCGCCCCCCGCGGGGCGACCCGGACGTCCTGCGAGATGCCACGCCATGGTGTCGATATGGATCCACCGATTTTTGCGGTGACTCACGAACTCGCGGAGGAAGAGCGCCGCAGTGATGGCGCCGCCGTAGGAGGTGTTCGCGATGTTGGAGAGGTCCGCGACGCGGCTGTCGAGATGACGGCGGTAGGCGTCGTGGAGGGGCAGCCTCCAGAGCGGGTCACCGACGGCGATGCCCGCGGCCAGCAGCGCGTCGGCGACATCGTCATGGGAGGAGAAGAGGGCTGGAAGTTCGGAGCCCAGCGCGACTCGGGCAGCCCCCGTGAGGGTCGCGAAATCCATGATGAGATCGGGAGACTCGGTGTCAGCCTCCGCGAGGGCGTCACAGAGGATCAACCGCCCCTCAGCGTCGGTGTTCCCGACCTCCACGGTGAGACCCTTGCGGGTGGTGATCACATCGAGCGGGCGCATCGCGTCCCCCGCAACTGCGTTCTCCACCGCAGGAATCAGCAGGCGAAGTCGCACGGGGAGCTCGGCCGCCATCACCAGCCGGGCGACCGAGATCGCGGTCGCGGCCCCGCCCATGTCTTTTTTCATCAACTTCATGCCGGCGGGGTTCTTGAGATCGAGGCCGCCGCTGTCGAAGCAGACGCCTTTTCCGACCAGCGTCAACTTGGGGTGATTCGGGTCGCCCCAGCGCAGGTCTGCGAGCGCCGGCGGGAAGGTGGCCGCGCGGCCCACGGCGTGCACCGTCGGATAATTCTCCGTGAGCAACTTTTTGCCGGCGATCACCTTGCACTCTCCGGAGAACTCTTTGGCGAGGTCGCGTACCACCTGGGTCAGCGCGGTCGGGTTCATGTCCTCGGCGGGAGTGTTGATGAGGTCTCTCCCGAGTCCGATTGACGTGAGGGTGCGCTCTACCTTCGCGCGATCACACGCCTCCGGCCACACGAGCGTCGCGAAGGTCCTCGTCGACGCCCGGTAGCGTGTGAACTCGTATGTGCCGAGCCCCCACCCAAGCGTCGCCTCTTCGGCCAGCGCCTCGTCGACGGCTCCGATGAGGGTGTATCGGCCTTTGGGAAGCCGGCTTGGCAGGGCCGACCAGCTGAAGATGGATGTGCCATCTCCTCGCCCGAAGAGGGCCGTGGACACGCGGCCATCGCGGCTCGGTACCAGGCAGATCTCACCATGCTTCGCCTTGAAGCCGTTGGATTTGATCCAGGCGGCGGTGCTCTTGCTCTGTTTTTTGAGCCACGCTTTGAACTCGGACGTTCGGAGCGGAAGCAAGGGAACGGTGGTTTTGGAGGGACGCGCTGCGAAAGAATCGAGCATGGCGCACGATACATAGAGCGGACGTCGCCCCGCAAGTCGATCTCAGCGTCTAGGAGTAAAACTCGACGATGAGGGCGGTGATATTGTCTTTGCCGCCGAGTCCCTTCGCGAAATCGATGGCTCTGTGGACGCCTGTCTCGATCGGGGGGGACATGATCGTCTCTAGCTCGTCGGAGGACTGCAGGTAGTCGTGGAGACCGTCGGAGCACAGGAGGAGCTTGTCTCCGGGCTGCACCGCCATCGTGGCGATGTCGACCTCGACGTACGCATGCTGTCCCACCGCGCGCGTAATGATGTGCCGCTCTCTCGACGTCTCTGCGTCCGACGGCGAGATGAGCCCATGCTTTAATTTAAAGCCGATCAGCGTGTGGTCCTCTGTGATCTGCTGGTTGACGCCGTGACGCGAGAGGTAGATTCGAGAGTCGCCAACTTGGCCGAAGACGATATGGCCTCCGACCAGGACGAACGCGGAGACGGTCGTGCTCATTCCTTCGTGCTCCGGATCTTGCAGCCCCTGCTCCGTGATCATGTAGCTCGCGTGCTGGATCGCGCCTCGCATCACGTGACCCACGCGCATGAGGGTCGCCTCGGTGGGCGTCGCCGCGGCGATTCTTAAAACTCCGGACTCCTGGCGAATCCACTCCCAGATAAGCCGGACGGCGTTGCTCGAGGCGACCTCGCCGCCGAGTCGTCCTCCGACCCCGTCGCAAACGACGTACAGCCCGAGCGGCCCGTCCGCCAAGTACGCGTCTTCGTTGTTACTTCGACGGAGTCCGATATCCGTCTGCCCGAAGTGGCGAACCTTCATTGGTCACACTCTATCAAAGCTCTCGACGGGAGGGGGAGATCGGGTGACTCGTCGGAAAAGTGCGATGGGATCAGATCTCTCGGGGGCGGCGCGATCACGACTGGTTCGGGATCCTCCTCGTCCATGAACTGGAGCATCCAGCTGTGCAGACGAAGCCGCCCCTCGCTGGGCGGGCCGTACAGGCTATCTCCCAGGATGGGCGCGCCGATCCATGACAGATGGGCGCGGATCTGGTGCCGAAGCCCGGTCTCGATTTGCACATGGAACAGAGCCGTGTCGGCCCCGTGGCCCAGCTTGGAGACGAGGGTAGATGCTCGCTGGC
>CALKDV010000438.1 GCA_938084085.1 uncultured Nannocystaceae bacterium | reverse complement strand
ACCCCACAGCAAGCCGATAAGGCTCATCACGATGAGGGGGATACACACCCAATGGATATTCTTGTTGGTGGGGTTTTTGTGGCTCGCGCCGTAGGCTTCAAACCACTCATCTGCTGTTTTCTTCATGTCGTCGTTTCTCCTGTCGTTCGACCCGCGCCGAGTAGGGGCGCGAGGTAACTCGTCAACATCTGAGTCAAGTCGGTGGCGAGCTGATCGTCGCCCGTCTCCCGGAGCGTCGGCCAGAGCTCCCCAAAGAGGAGCGACTCCCTTAAAAAAGCCGCCGCCATGACCGCCGCGGTCTCGAGGGAACGAGATTCCCGAGCTGCCGTCCCCGGAGGGAGTTGCTCACGCCACGCGTCCGTGACCGTTCGCACGAGGCGCTCGTTGAACGCCCTGGTCGCGTCCCCGAACGCTTCACGTCGACGCGCGTGGACAATCATCGCGCGCAACACCCCGCGGCGCTGCACGTGCAACGCTGTCAGCGCCCGGACTTGACGCTCAAGCACGTCCCGAAACTCAAGCGCCCGGTACTGGGTCGGCTCAACTACGCCGGCGACCACGCGAGACAGCTCCTCATAGGAGCTGTCGCAAAGGTGCCCAAGCAGGTCATCTTTGGACCCGACCCGACCGTAGAAGCTGCCCACGGAGCAACCCGCGACGCGACAAATCTCCGCCACGGTCACCTCCTCGAAGGTCTTCGCGTGGAGCAATGTCGCGAGCGCGTCGATGATTCGCCGCAGCGTCCGCTGACTTCGCTGCTGGGTGACGGGCTTGATCGCCGGGGTCTGCATCGCTCGCTCCATAAAACCGAATCCAGATTCGGTTTTAGAGTAACGGTGGGCCCAAGAAGCGTCAAGACCCGCGTTAGATGGCATCCGCGACCATTTACAGCGGTGCTTGACCTACGCCGCCGTGGGGCACACCATCCTCGCGTGGATCGCGCGACTCTGCGGCACGGCGTCGTCTTCGCCGGCATCTTCGGCTTCGTCGGCGTGAGCATGCCGTTTTGGCCGACGCTCCTCGCGTCGCGGGGTCTGTCCGCCTCAACCATCGGCGTCCTCTTGGCCCTTGGTCCGTGGCTTCGCTTCGGAATCAACGCGCGCGTCGGCGTCATGGCGGACACCCGGTGGGGCGCGCGAAGCGTCTTCATGGTCTTCGCCTCTCTCTTGCTCGTGGGAGGCGCGCTGCTCCTCGCCTCCCACGCCGCCATGTGGTTGCTGGTCGCCGCGGCGTTGATCATGGCGATCGGGTTTTCGCCCCTCGCCTCACTCGCAGACGCGAGCGCGCTGATCCACGCGCGCGACGGCTACGCGCGCGCGCGGCTGTGGGGCTCGATCGCATTCATCGCGTGCTCCCTCGGACTCGGACATTGGCTCGAGAGTCACGACGTCGACAGCGTCGCCATGGCGATCCTCCTCGCCACGATCGTCATCGTTGTCGCGGGTCTCTTGCTGCCCAACACCCCCGCGACGTCGAGCCCCACCGGCGACGACGGGCCCCCTCGGTCCCCTCCCCGCACGCCGCTCCCTCCATTGCTCGGCGTGTGCCTCCTCGCCGGTCTACTCAATTCAAGCCACGCGGTCCTGTACGGATTTGGGACCTTGCACTGGCGAAGCCTCGGCATCTCCAACGGCCTCATCGGACTGCTTTGGACCGTCGGCGTCCTCGCAGAGATCGTGATCTTCATGTTCGCAGATCGCCTCAAGCATGGGTCTGCCGCCCGCTGGCTGTTGTGGACCGCGTGCATCGGCGGGCTGCTGCGTTGGTCTCTCCTCGCGTTCACGACCGCGTTCGCGTGGCAGGTGGCGGCGCAGCTGCTGCACGGAGCCACCTTCGCGTGCGCGCACCTCGGGATCCTCCGGCGCCTCTCTCACATCGTCGCCCCCGGGAATATGGCGAGCGCGGTCACCAAGGTCTCAGGGCTCGGCGGCGGCCTTGCCATGGGCGTCGGGAGCCTCCTGGCGGGCGTCGCGTTTGAAGAGTTTGCCGGTCAAAGCTACCTCCTCGCCGCGGCGGCGTCGTTCGCAGCCTGTGTGGTCTTGTGGTCCTTCTCTCGCGACCCCAGCGCTCACAACAGCGAGTCCGGCAACAGCCAGCTGCTCAAATGAAAATATCCGCCGCCGTCGCGGAGATACTGGGGGTGCCACGGGACCCAGCCGCGGCTGCCATCTTTGAGCACAAGCTCGTAGCAGGTGGCGGCCGCGCCCGCCGGCCGCGTGCCGAGCAGCTTTCCCGTGGTGCCGGGCTGCATGATGGTGACGATGGACGCCTCCGCAGGGCGCGTGTCGAGTTCACAGTCGGAGAAGTCGCGCACGAGGGGGACCGGCATCAGCGCTTGAATGCGTACCCCGTAGTCAACGAAGACGAGCGACGCCCCCCACAGCACCAAGAGACCAATCGCCACCCGCGGAGGAATCCGCGGCAGCATAAATTTGGCCCTCAACCGATGCAGCACCCTTCCTTCGTGCCGTCGGGTTCAAAAAATCGCAAGTAATTGGCCCGACACGGGCCGGCGCGGGCCCCGAACGCCGCTCACACCGCGGTTTCGTCCACCACGTCTTCGTTGGCGGCCTTGCCTGCGGCCGCGACACCGCGCGTGGGACGACGCAAGATCAAACCGGTCCACCGCATCGCGAACTGTCGGAAGTCATCGAAGATGGTGTAGCTGACAGGCACGATCACCAAGGTCAGGATCGTGGCGGTGGTCATGCCGCCCACGAGGGTCTTACCAAAGGCGTTGTAGGGGATCCCCTCGGCTGGCGCCTGCGCGAACGCGAGCGGCAACATGCCCCCTACAGTGGTCAGCGCCGTCATAAAGATCGGACGAAAGCGCTGCGCGCCCGCCTGCACCACCGCGTCGGCGCGGCTGAGGCCACGCTTTCGCGCGATGTTGATAAAATCGATGAGCACGATGGCGTTGTTGACCACGACACCGAGCAACAACAGCACCCCCACGATCGCTAGCGGATCTAAGTTCTCCCCCGTCAGCCACAAGAACCACCACACCCCCACCATCGCGAGCGGAATCGAGGGCATCACGCTCAAGGGAAGCAGCAGGGATTCAAACAAGAAGCCCATCAAGAAGAAGATGAACAGGCTCCCGAGCAACGCCGCGAGCAGAAACTCTTCTTGCTGCCCGCGCACCTGACGGACCTCTTCGTCCGCGTCGAAGGACACCCCCTCGGGTAGACGGTAGTTGTCGAAGAAATCTTTGATTCGTCGGAGCGAGGCCGCGCGATCCTCAGGATCGAGTTCCACGCTCAGACGCTCCGCCGTGCGCTTGTTGTATCGCATGAGCACTTTTTCGCCCTTGTGGACGTTCCGCTCCACGAAGCTCTTGATGGGGAGCGCGACACCGGCAGCGTTCGGAACCTTGAACTCCAACAGGCTCTCCAGCTCTTCTCGATCCTGCTTGCGATAGATAATGCTGACGTCGACGTCGCGCTCCTCCGCGTAGTAGCGAGGCAGCGGCGAGCCCCGGAGGGCCGAGCCCACCGTATTTGCGATCAAACTTGAGGAGACCCCGTAGCGCTCCGAGAGGTCTGGGTCGACGTCGAGGTAGATCTCATCCGAGTCCGCCTGTCCCTGGGATCCGTCACCAACCGCGACGACCCCCTTCACCCGGAGCACGTCGCGCTCAAGACGCTCCTTCACTCGCTGCAAGGTCTGGTGGTCGTCGCCGTAGATCGCGAATGAGAGGGCGGAGCTTCGCCCCCCGTCGCTCGCAGAAAACCTAGAGCGTTTCTCCCATCCCGGCGGAACCGGTAGAAGCTCATAGATCGTCTTGGCCTGCTCGATATATGGGATGTCGCCAGGTTTCGGCGGCTCGAAAAACATCTGCACCGAGGCCGAGCCCGGGTTGATCTGGATAAACTCGCCGGTAGCATTGTACTCCGCGCGGTGCTCCGAGAACCACGTCTCTAGCTCACGGAAGAACACGTCCGCCTCCTCGACATCCACGTGGCTCGGGATTGAATAGCGCACCGTGACCTGTCGGCCTCCACCGCCCTGCTGCGTGATGGTGTCGACGTTCTGGACAGGGAAATACAGGCTCGCCAGCACCAGCGTCGACACCATGACCACGTCGGCACGCCGCCTCAAGCTCGCGGCCAAGAGCCGCAAGTAGACCCGTTGGAGCCGCCCAAATGACGCCTCGTACATGCGCTCCACGACGGTCTTCCACCCCGAGAAGCGGTCCCTGGAACCCTCACCTATCTCCTCGTCATCCTCGAGGAGATAGGCCGACGCGAGCGGGATCAGCACCAGCGCGACGAACAGAGAGCCGACCAAGCTGACGCACACGGGCGTCACCATACGAATCATAAAGAAGCGGATGGGCCCGCTGCTCATGAGCGCCATGGGCAAGAATACGACCATCGTCGTCGCGGTCGCGAGCGTCACAGGCAAGGCCACCTCGGAGGAGCCGTGAAGCGCGGCCGTAAGCTTGGACACCCCCGCCCGTCGATACCGGTGCACGTTGTCTGCGACGACCACCGAGTTGTCTACCACCAGCCCGATACAGATCATCAAGCCGATCAACGAGACGATGTTGATCGACTGGCCGCTGAAATACATAAAGGGCAGCGACAGGAACATCGACAAGGGGATGGACAGCGCGATGATCATCGTCATCCGCACCTTCCGTAGGAAAAACAGCAGCACGACCACTGCGATCAGGCCCCCCTGCAACCCGGAGGTCATGACCTGATCGAGGCTCGCACGAATAGTGTCCCCCTGGATGAAGATCGATTCCACGTCGAAGGACGCCAAGGCGGGGTCTTTCGCCGCCTCAGCCACCGCCTCCTTGAGACGGTCACACACCTCGACAGTATTGGCCTGCGACTCCTTGATCGCGAAGACCGCCATGGTAGGCGCGCCATTCCACCGCTCGAGGCCGTCCTTCTCCGGGAAGTCATAGCGGATATCCGCCACATCGGAGAGCTTTAGATTGTCAGGCCCGACCACCACGTTCCGCAGCTCATCAACAGAGCGGTAACTCGCGAGGGAACGCACCAAGATCTCTCCGCTGGTCTCGTGTAACTCGCCGCTCGCGAGGTTGACGTTGGAGGTCTGCAGCCGCTGCGCGATTTGGA
>CALKDV010000437.1 GCA_938084085.1 uncultured Nannocystaceae bacterium | reverse complement strand
GGACACTGCGCGCTCGGTGCGGCCAGCTATCGCCTCGTCGAACAAGTCGACGGCGCGGGGGTTTTTTCATTTTGTATGTGTCCGGGGGGCGTCATGGTGCCCGCCTCTACCATCCCAGGCCAGCAAGTAGTCAATGGCTGGAGTCCAGCCCGCCGCAAGGGCCGATTCGCCAACAGCGGGTTTGTCACTGAGGTCGGCCCCTCCCAGCTTCGCGCAGCCGGCCTCAACCCCGACGACCTCACCGCGGGTCTGCAGCTTCAAGAGCGCCTCGAATGTCGGGCCTTCGCCGCAGGTGGCGGTGACTACATCGCGCCGGCGCAGACGCTCCGCGACTTCGTCGAGGGGACTACCGGTCACACGCTCCCGTCCTCGAGCTACCACCGAGGTCTTCATGCGGTGGATCTGTCTGACGTGCTCGGCCCCCTCGCACCTCCGCTGCGAGAGGCGCTCAAGATCCTGGCGACCAAAATGCCGGGGTTTGTTTCCCACGACGCCGTAGCGGTCGGTGTGGAGAGCCGCACCTCTTCCCCGGTCAGGCTCGTCCGCGATCGCGACACCCTTGAGTCCAAGGGGCTCGCGGGGCTGTACCCGTGTGGCGAGGGAGCCGGCTACGCAGGAGGAATCATTAGCGCCGCCCTGGACGGTGTCCACGTCGCGGCCGCCCTGCGCACTCGCGGCACGTGACTTATCGCTGCGCGAGCAGGCGAAGGTGGGCACGACCCACCACGCGCCGCAGCCCCACGCCGCGTGTCCGGCCACACACCATCTCGACCAACACACCCGGGAGAAACACGCACCAAAGACCCGGAAAAATTCTTCCCAAGCGTGCCGCGGCGAGCGGACCTCGCAATTCATCGCCGCTCGCGTCGCGAATCCAAAGCTCACCGGGCGTCGCCGTCTCCACACATTCAAAGGTCACCAGCTCCATCACGTCCCAGCAGCGTAGCAACGCCGCCCTCCGAACGCTGGCGTCGTCTGGCGCGTGGAGCACGATCCACTGCGAGCCCGGTCCACGCGAAACGAGAGTGCTGGCCCAACGGACGGGCCCGGCCTCTAGCAGTCGCGCGACGCGATGCGCCCAGGATGAGGTGATGAGCACGGTGATCCATCGAGGTGCGGCGCCCCTGGTCGCTGTGTCTCGTGTCGCCACGGCCCAGGCCTTCACTCGCTGTCTCAGCGTCGCGACGCCACCGGTCTGCTGCGGCCGAACCGAAGAACCCAGATAGCGCCAAATGGCCGTCACATCGCGTCCACGTAGAAACGCGGGGTAGATGGCGACCATGACCTGCACGAAGGTGCCGACGTTCATGGACACCTCAATCCCGAGATGCATCATGACGCCCAGCGTCAACCACACCCGCTTGCCAAACAGCCACCGCAGCGCGAACGCGTGGGCGCCGGGGCGCCGGCGTCGCACCGCTCGATACCCGACGATTGCCACCGTCGGGAGGGCGATCATCATCCCAAATACGAACCATCCCAACCCATCTTTCCCAAGCTCGAGGAGCTTCGGGAGATACTTGGGATCGTAGTAGTACGTGATCGCGATTCGGGTGGCCAACGAAAACCCAACCCAGCCCAGGCCCAGCACCAACCACGAGATCCAACGTCGAGCGCGCGACGCGATCAGCCAGCCCTCCGGGTCGCCGAGCGTGCGCGCGCGCTCGTAGTCGCGCACCGCGAGGCCCACCAAAAGCATCGGGAACAAGGACTCCCACCAATGCACCACCCAGGTAGAGATCATCAAAACCCCGCTGCGTTGCAGGAGCGTCGTCAGACCTGTCAGCGGCATCCGATAGAAATGATCCAAACTCATCGCGTAGTAGATCGCGCTGCCATAGACGCCCCACGTGCTGCCGCTCTTCAGCAGCCCGGTCGCGCAGTAGATAATGGCGAGTTGGAGGATCATGATGCGCTGCGGCCACACAGGAATCGCGCGAAGCGCCGGGAAGGAGGTCGCGCCTCCCAAGATCGCGCGCTTCCTCCGTCGCCAGGTGTCGACGGAGTAAGCCTCCCCCCAGCGACAAAATAGCCCCAGGAAAATCATGGTCCGCGTCACCGTGTCGCCCCCGGCGTACCAGATCGGCGAATAATTGTAGATCTGCATGACGCCGAGAAATGTGAGGGCGGTGCTGATCCTGGTGCGCCACCCCACGATCATCGCCACATTCGCGGCCATGGTCGCAGCGAAGATTCCCCAGACGAAGGGTGGATCGCTGCGCATGTGAAGCACCGTCCATTTCGACGCCAAGACCCCGAACATCATGGGGACGCTCTCAAACCCTTGCTCGGGGTCCCAAACCTTGCGGAGTCGGTCACCAAAGCGTTCGCGCGCCATGTCCGTCAGGTAAAGACCTTCGTCGGTGAACAAAAACCTCCCCCAAATCAAGAGGTCCGCCACCGTCCACAAGACCGTGATCCCGAGGAAGATACGAATGAGCGCCGCAGGCCGCGGATCCACCCGCTTCAGCACCAACCGACGCCAGAGCGTGGGGCGCAGCGCGAAGAACACCACCAGTCCAAGAACCGCCAGCCACAAGCACGCCGTCGTCATCTGCAGGTCGTTGGCTGCGATGATGACCTCAGGTTTTTTTGTCTTCGCGAGGAGCAGAGCCGGGGACATGTCGTGCGAGAACGATGAGGAGATAAACCATCGGCCTTCGTGGAGCTAGGGCCGATGCGCGCGTAGACTCATCGAGATACAAAGAGGGTACCCGAGCCGTCGGGGGTTTGAGATGGGACCGCGCAAAAGCCCCTGTGCGCCGACACACGCCGCTTCAGGTCGATGGCCCTCCGCTGACGCCGCGCCTTGGAGGCTCCGGCGCGCCTAACCCGACAACCGCCCGCCGCGGCCGAGGCGGTCACTGCTGCGGTGTCGGGGAGGGCCTCGCGTCCCGGCCCCCGCCATCGGTGGGTGAATCGGGCTGACCGAGCTTCGCGAGCACCTCCGATAAGAAGTCGAATCGCTCCTGCCACGCGTCCACATTGCGGGATACGCCCTTGACCCGGTGTCCTTGGCCTTCGAACTCAACGTAGGTCACGTCCTTACCGTTCGCCCGCGCCGCCTCCACGAACTTTCGACTCCCCTCAACGGGAACACGCCAATCGTTCGCCCCATGCAACAAGAAGATCGGCGACTGCAATCGTGCGGTCCCAAACACAGGGCTGCGATCCTCAAGGCGCCGACGATCGTCTTCATCTTGAGGATCGCCCGCCTCCAGCACCACCCAATCAGGGATATTCGTGGAATCGTGGAACGCCACGATGTCGGAAAATCCCGCCTCCGCGAGCCCAAAACCAAATGGGTAGCGCGCGTGCTCCTCGTACTGCTCCGGGAACGTCATCGCGCGCATGGTGGCGTAGCCTCCGTGGCTGCGACCGTAGACGCCGATTCTCGCGGACGGCACCTTCAGCTGCTCCTCAGCCCATCGCGCGACCCAGAACAAATCCACGATCTCCATCCCCCCGAGGTCACGATTGTTGAGCGCGTAGAACTCCTTACCAAATCCGCTGGAGCCGCGCACCGAGGCGCTCACCACCGTGATACCCGCGGCGCAGAGGATATTGTCGTAGACATTGTAGGCATTCCCCCCGCCATAAAAGCTGCGCACCAGTACCAAACGCCGCTCCTCCGCCACGGGGCGCACGGGTTCGAGGACAAACGCGTGCAGCTTGCGCGCCTCCCCTGACGCGGCGTCCGTGTCGAAGGTGTCGATCTCCACTCGCCGAGCGTCGCACGCGACGACGGCGCTCGAGAGCGCTGGAGAAAGACCAAGGACCTGCGCGTCCTCGAGGACCAAGGCTCGTCCTCCGCCCTCGGCGCGATCCGGTTGGGGCGCTACCCGCGTGGACACGGCGGCGAACACCACGTCAGGGGCAGTTTTTCTCCATACGAGCTCGTCTCCGTGTCCGTCGAGGATGGAGACGCTACCTTCCACGGCACGCCGGGCCTCCACCCGCCCATCGGACGCCCCGACCACTTCGAAGGTGCTCTGGCGCGGGGTACCATGGACCAAGGCGATCCCCGCATCGAGCACCGCGGCGCTCCCGATATCCTCGCGGTACGCCGTCAGTTGCTTAACTTTTTGTCGCCGCCGGCCCTTTGGATCGTAGGCATAAAGGTTGCGGTAGCCATCATCATTGGCCAAAAACAAGAGGCGGCCATCTCGCCACGTACGCAGCGCTGTGGGGCTACTCCGCGACACGTTAGGATCCGTCACGGCGACAACCCGGGGCGTGGAGGCGCGCAGATCCACCTCCACAAGTTGAACTCGGGTGCGATCCCCGTCCACCTGCGCGTTGAAATATACGTGGGATTTGTCCGGGCTGAAAACGATGTTGCTCCACGTGAAGCGCAGTTTGTCCTCATCACAAATCACCTCGCGCTCCTCTCGTGTCGCGACGTCCATGACCCGAAGACATGTCCGGTAGGGAGCCCGTGTTCCGGTGCGCGGGAGGTAGGCGATGGTGCGTTGATCCGCGGAGAAACCGAAGGAGTAGACGTAGTCTGCAGAGGTCACCTGTCCGAGCGCGCCGTCCTCAAGCGACAAGGTCCAAAGATTCATCTGCTCGTCATTTTTCTCGTCCGCATGCAGCCACAGCGTGTTGGACGCGGCGTGCCACCGGACCCCCCACAAGCTTCTCTTGGACCAATCGACGTCGCTCACTGCAGCCGCGTCCTCCAACGAGAACGGGGGGCGCGGTCCCGCCTTCGGTAACGGCGCTAGCGTGTGGGCGCGCAGGGTGTAGGCGTCTCCTCGCTCTAGGTAAAACATCACCCCATGTTCGAGATCAACGTCGATGTTGCTATACGGGAAGCCGCTCAAGAACGGCGCGAGCCGAATCTCTCGGTCGAGGAAGGACACCGCGTCTTGGGCTGACTCTACCGCCGCCGGCGTCCCTTCCACCGGCGCCACACTGGGGTAAGGGATCGCCGCGTTCGGAGGCGCACATCCCCCGGCCAACACCGACACACAAAAGATAGAGAGACAAACGCGCGATCCCATGACCGACATCGAACCCCGCCCTCGCGAAAAGATCAACGATCTTTATAGGAGTCGATGCCGAACCGTGGTGTCGAGCGCCGCGATAGCGTCGCTGAGGGCCTTTGCCGTCTCCGAGATCTCATCGCTCGCGAGATCGACGACCAACACGCCCACCTCGTCGCTCGTGGCCAGGCGCTGCCCCACGATGTTGGCGCCAGACTCCGCGATGACCTGATTGATCTTGGAGAGCACGCCCGGGACGTTGCGGTGGATATTGAGCATGCGGATATGCTGGCCGCGCTGCGGGACCTCGACCTCCGGCAAGCTCACGCTGCCAGTGGTGCCACCATCCACGAGGAACGAGATCAGACTTTGACCCACCTCGCGCCCGATATTGGCCTGCGCCTCAGCGGTCGACCCCCCGATGTGTGGGGTTAAGATGACGTTGTCGAGCCCTTGCAGGACGCTGGAGAACGAATCTCCTGCGGAGGCCGGCTCCGACGGATACACATCGACCGCGGCGCCCGCGAGGTGTTCCGACTCGATCGCACCGCGGAGCGCCTCAAGATCGACCACGTCTCCTCGCGAGTAGTTAATCAGATACGCGCCCTGTTTCATCTTCGCGATCTCCCCGGCACCGATCATGCCTCGCGTCATCTCGCTGCGAGGCACGTGCAAGCTGACGAAATCGGACTGCGAGAGCAGCTCGTCGAGTTCGTTGACCACGTTCGCGTTGCCCATGGGCAGCTTTGGGACGATGTCCACGTACCGGACGTGCATGCCGAGGGACTCCGCGAGCACGCTGACCTGACTGCCAATATGTCCGTAGCCGACGATGCCGAGGGTCTTGCCTCGAACCTCGTAGTTGCCCTTCGCAGATTTGTCCCAACGCCCGAGCTGCGCAGCTCGGTCGCGGGGGAAGATTCTGCGCGCCAGCATGATTACCAAGCCGGTCACAAGCTCGGCCACGCTCCGAGTGCTCGAAAATGGGGCGTTGAACGCGGCGACGCCTCGGTCGCGCGCGGCCTCGAGATCGATCTGATCGGTCCCGATGCAAAACGCTCCGATCCCCGCGAGCCGTGGGACGGCCTCCATCACCGCGGCGGTCACCTTGGTCTTGCTACGGATCCCCAAGAAAAGTGGTCCGGTGCCAGGGAGCGCCCGCAACGCCTCGATTAAGCCTTGCTCATCGAGCCCCGCGCCGTGCCTCGTGACCGAGACGCCTGCACGCTCCAAGAGCTCGGACGCGGTGGCGTGAACATTCTCCAACAGCAGGGCGTGAGCTCGTGACACGCGCGGAGTGTGCAGGTCATCGCCCCATTCGTCTAGCACCCCTCAGGAAGATGCGCGAAGGGCGACAAAACCCGCCCAGCCAGACTGCGGAAAGCTGTCGACGAGCCCAGAGGGGGGTGCGTGTGCGCGGCCATCTTTGAGATCTCCCACGAGCCCATGACCTGCGGTAGCTTCGACGTGAGTGGACGATTCCTCCCCCCTCATCGACGAGCGGCCCGGTCCCCCGGCCCGCGCCCCTCTCGACACGCCGAGCTCGACCGCGAGTGATGTTCCAATTTCGCGCAAGGTCCAACTTGGCCTCGCCGTCATGGCCCTCGCCGCCCTCGTTTTTGGTGGTTCACTAGGAATGTGGGTCTGCGCGGCGATTCTCTCCTTCGTCGCCCTCGAGTCCCGCCTCATCTTCGCCCGCGTCGTGCGCGCTCGATGGACCCCCTTGCTGCTGGTCGGCGCGATCTTTGTGGCGCTGTGCGGACCCTTGTTGCTGGGTCATCCGCCCGCATCGCGCGACCACGGCATCCACTACTTTCAAGCCCACACCTTCGTCCACGAGTTCCTCCTGGAGGGACAGCTGCGTGGGTGGACCGACCGCGTCAACCACGGGCTTCCGCTCGGCGACAGCTACCCCATGCTGGGCTATTTCTTGGCGGCCCTCTTCCACATCGTATCCCTGGGTGCCCTCTCACTCCGCGCGAGCTACGCGATATTCATGGCCGCGCTGTGGGCAGCCTCCATGGCCGCCACCGGACTCCTCAGCGCGCGGATTCTGAGAAGCATTCAACCTGACGCTGGCCCCCACACAGCCCGACTCGCGATGTGGGCTGGATCCCTCGCAGGGCTCGCGTGGTGCGTTGACCCGGGCTCAAGCCGCGAGGGCGGCTGGAACTACCTCATCTTCCACGGCGTGTGGCCGCAGCAGCTCTCGGTCACGTTGTGGGTGTTTGGCCTGCTCGCGATCCTCAACGTCCACCGACAGCCGACGGCGCGTCGCACCTGCGTCGCAGCCGCCCTCCTCGGCCTCTCGATCATCGCCCACCCCTTCGGATTGTTGGCGACCTGCGTCGTCATCCCCGCCTTGGTCCTCTCCCTCGTCATCGCCCGCCGGGACCCCTCCCCCGCAGACGACCCGGCAGACGACCCGCGCGCGCTCAGGTTCTGGGCGTCCGCGGGTGTGTTCGTCCTCGCCTCCGCCATCGCGGCGGGCACCGTCTTCATATTGCTTCAAAGCGAGGAATCGATGGGTCGTGGACCGGTCCCCTGGAAAGACCTCCCCACCCTCTCCGCCCGCATGTGGAGCGGCGAGATTTTTCAATCCCAGCACGCGCTCGTCGGCGCCGCGGCGGTCCTCGGCGTGATCCTCGTGCTCCGACAAAAGAGCCTGGCGGGTGTCCTCGTGTTTTCGACCATCGTGGGGATCTTCTTGGTGGGCTCTCGGGACGCCCTCACGGCGCTGCGTCTCGACCTCGTCGTCCCCGCCCTCAAGAACGTCCAGTTCCTCCGATGGTCCGTCTTCGTCAAGCCCCTTTGGTACGCCTTCGCAGGGGTCGGCGCGGTGGTAGCGGCCAGAGGGATCGCGACGTGGACACGACGGCCGTCCGACGCCCGGACATCACGCCTCATGCTGTGCGTGCTCCTCGGGCCCCTCCTCGCCGGAGGCGTCGTCGGCGTGTTCGACGTCATCGCCCGCCCTGTAGGAGGGCTGCACACGCTGGAAGGCTCCCGGTACGCCGAGGTCGACGCCGCATTAAAAGACGCCCTCGACGACGCCCGCGCCAACACACCCGACGGAGCGCTTCGCGTGGCGTTCTTACGCCGGGGCATGAGCGGCGGGACCTACCCGTTGTTCGCGCTCGCCGACGCGAACGCCGACATTGTCATCGACGGACACGTGCCAGCGATCAATTTTGAGCGGCGCGTCCGAAGCCAAGACCCAGGGTTGTTGCGCAGCCTCGGCGTGACCCACGTACTGTACGATCGACCCCTGGACGCAGCGCCGAAGGCCCTGCTTAACGCGCTCGAACCGATCCTTGAACGAGGCGAATATACCCTCGCCCGGCTGCGGGACGGCGGCGGCGACCCCATCGCCCAGAACGCCCGATTCAAGGTCCAAAGCGCCGGAGACATCGAGGTGGTCGTATCCCCCGGCAAAAAAGTTGTTCGCCTGCCCATCGCTCCGTACCGAAAATGGAGCGCGATCCAAGACGGCACCGCGCTTGAAATCTCCCCCGCACGCTTTCGCCGCGGGCTCACGGGCATGGAGATTCACCCGACCTCCTCCACCGCGCCGGTCGTCCTGCGCTACGAAGAGCCGTCGGACGAGCGCCTGTTCTCGCGCATCTCCATCTTCGCGGCGCTCTTGTGCCTCCTTGGGATTGCGTGGGGCCCGAGACTGCCCCGCGTCGCGTGGGTCTCCCGCGCGCCACGCCTACGCCACGCCTCTGCCGCCTACGCCGTCGGCGCCACGCTCGTGGTCGCGGGAGGTCTCGCCTACGCCCGACAAGGACCTCAGCTCATCAAAACGTGGCGCTCCGCCGCGCCGGCGTGGGAAGGGAACGACGACGCTCTCGCCCCGCGCGTGAAGGACCTGGTCGCCGAGGGCGCGTTCACGCTGTCGTCCAACAACAGCGCCGTGTGTGATGGGATGAAGACTCGGGATGCCCAGGCGGGATGCGTGCCGCGCCGGAACCGTCCTCATCTGTCTACCCTGTACGCCGCTCCCTACCTGTATCGATGCATGCGTGTCCAGGTGCCAGCGGGCGGCTGGGTCGAGTTCGCGCTCCCTCTCCTGCCAGAACAGACCGATCTCGTCGTGCTCGGTTCAAATCTCCCCAACGGCCCGCGCCGTGGCTCCCTTGAGATGCGCACCTCCGCGACCGCGCCAGACTGGCGCCCCTTGCAAAAAATATCCCGCATGAGCGTTCCCATGGAGGACTTCGGTGGCCAGGCCCCTGTCGTCGCCCTCCAAAATGTGGGCAAGAGCCCGGGCACCGCCTGCGTCGCGCTCGCCACGGTGACGCGCCCTGCAACGACGGAGTAGACCATCCCGGCGAAACCAAGAGTGAAGGCGACCCCGACGGGTCGCCTTCGTCGCCTCCACACAGACTCGCGGTGAGCCCTCGCGGTGAGCCTTAGTTGCAGGCGCAGGCCGGCGCAGCTACGAGCTGCCGGCTTACCTGCGAGCCTCGAAGGGTCATCGTGGTGGTCGCGGTGCCGTCTGAAGAGGTCGTGAACGCCGGGGCGTTGAAGCCGCCGAAGTCGGCCCCTGTGAAGGTAAACGCCGAGAAGGGCATGATGTCAACCGAGGTGTCGACCGGCGTGTCTCCAGCTGCCGGAGCACCGGCGGTACCACAAAAGCTCCCGGAACAATTAATGTTGCCCGTGGTGCTGTACCCGTTGAGTTGGTTGGGACTCCACACGAGGGTCGTCCCGCCAACCGAGCCAACCGCCGCGCCACATCCCCCGCTCGATTCGACGTCGAGGGTCTGCGTGACCACGGTCCCAAGGGTATCCACGGCAAAATTCATCGTGAAGTTGTAGTCGGTCAAAAGCGCGAGACCGTCACCGGGCGCCCCATCGACGTCCGTCATAAGCAAGCGGATGGTTCCCGGGCCAATCTTGTCGGTGTCGCTGTAGGGCTCCGCACAGGTGAATGATGCATCGCCAAGATCGATCGACGCGTCCACCTCAAACACCGACCCGTCCAACGAAAACTCCACGGCCCAAGCCATACAATCGCCGTCGCCGTCGCCGTCTCCGTCTCCGTCTCCGTCTCCAGTGCCGTCGCCGTCGCCGTCTCCGTCTCCGTCTCCGTCTCCGTCTCCGTCTCCGTCTCCGTCTCCGTCGCCCGTCACATCGGCGTCGCTACCTCCGGTCGTCTCGGAAGCGCCCGAGGTGTCTTCGTCGTCGCCACCGCAGGCCCAGATCATCGTGAGGGGAAGGAGCAGGGCCAGTGTGGTTGCGAATCTCGCGTGATGCATCGCCGGAAAATACGCAGAGCAGCGTCTCAAAGTGGTGATCTGCATCACAAGATGGCGTTTATTCGGCTCGAGAGCCGTCTATCCAGCGATGCGCGAATCACGCTTTCGTGAAAATACCCGGGAGGCCGAAGCTAGACCCGGCGAGACAGAGTTCGGTAGCGTTTGCATCGCGTGTTCGACGAAGACGACTTGGACCTAAAGATGTCCGCCGACATCAACATGACGCCGATGATCGACGTGTTGCTGTGCCTGCTCATCATCTTCTTGGTGGCCTCCCCACCGCCGCCGTCGGAGCAGCAGCCCGTGGCGATTCCAGATGATCCCATCACCGAGCAGCCCGACGACCCCGAGGCCACCTTGCTGATCACGGTGGCCGATGATGGCTCCGCGCGCCTCGGTCAAACAAAACTCCCGACCGGTCACGAAGAGATCGTCGAGGCGATTCGCGCCAACAAAAAGGCGCAGACGGACGGCCGACTCGCGATTCGTGCGGCCCCAAAGGTACCCTACGGCACTGTCATCTCGTTGATGTCCGCCGCACGTGAAGCGGGGATCGGATCGATCGGCCTCGCGTCCGAGCGTTTGTAGCCCAGCGCGCACTTGGAACAGCGTCGGCGCACCATCATTCGAACCCGAGCAACCCGCCCACCTGGTAGGTCAGCAGCGCCGCGAGATAGGCGAGCGCGGTCATGCTCACAAACATCACGATGGGCCACTTCCACGATCGCGTCTCTCGCCGCACCACCGCGAGCGTAGACACGCACTGACACGCGAACACAAAGAACACCATCAGCGCGAGGCCTGAACGTGGTGTGTGCCGACGCTCGCCGGTCTGCTTGTCTCGATCTCGTTGGATGCGGTCGCGCAGCGGCGCGTCATCGTCATCGGCCCCTTCGATCCCATACGCGAGCCCCATGGTCGACACGAACACCTCGCGCGCCGCGAAGCTTCCGATCAGCCCAATACCCGTGCGCCAATCTTGTCCGATCGGTCGCAATCCTGGTTCGATGGCGTGGCCAAGCCGACCCGCCACGGAGTATTCGATCGGGGTCTCCTCGGGTGCGATCTCCGAGATGTCGACCCGTGGAAACGTAAACAACCCCCATAAAATGATCGTGAAGGTCAAAATAATCGTGCCGGCGTCGCGGATGAAGTCGAAGGTTCGATCCCACACCTGGGCGAGCGTGTCCTTGACTCGCGGCAACCGATACGGCGGAAGCTCAAGGACCAGCGCTGGCGTCGGCCCCCTCAACACCGTACGTCGATACACCGCCCCGACGCCGAGCGCCGCCAACGTCGACAACATGTACATCCCTAACAGCAGCGCGCCCCCGAGCGTGAAGGGGCCCAGCAGCTGCCGGTTCGCCTCGAACAACGCCCCGATCATGAGGGCGTACACGGGCAGTCGCGCGCTGCAGCTCATGAACGGCACCATCATGATGGTGACCAGACGATCACGGAAGCGAGGGATGCTGCGAGTGCTCATGATCGCTGGGATCGCGCAGGCGTAGCCCCCAAGCAACGGCACAAATGACTTGCCCGAGAGGCCCACCTTGCTCATCAACCGATCCACGATGAAGGCCGCCCTCGCCATATAGCCGGTCTCTTCCAGCACGGTGATACTCAAGAACAGCACCACGATCTGGGGCACAAAAACCAAGACGTTCCCGACCCCCGCGATCAAACCCTCGGTGAGCAGATCCGTGAATAGGCCTGGTCCAAGGGTCGTGCGGGTGGCCACCGCGGCAGTCCCCATCACCCACTCGATCGCCCCCATCAAGGGCTCCGACCAGGAGAAAATCGACTGGAAGACCAGCGCCATCACCAGCAAGAAACACAGGGGACCGAAGACACGATGCGTCAGGACCCGATCGATCCGCGCGGTCCGGCGCATGGCGGGGGCGTCAGAGTCAGCGCCCTCGGCCGCTGTCGGCGCACGCACGTCCTCGAGCCAGGACTCCACGCGCGCATATCTCGCTTGGACCAGGTCCACGATCGCCGCTCGCCGTCGATCCAACGCGATCGCGTCGAGCGCCTCTCGCTCCGCAGAGGAGACGAGGCCTTCACGCGCGATGACATCTGCACCGAGGAGCCAGCTCGCGCGCGCCGCACCGCCCACCTGCGCGCCGATTTCCTCGACCACCCGCCGCGCGTCTTCATTAAGATCGAGGGACGGGGCCTCCGGCGCTCCGCCGACCGCTCCTTGCGCGAGCGACCGCACCGCGTCAACGAGTTCGGGCACCCCGGCCCCAGTGCGTGCGACGGTCTCGTAGACTGGCAGACCGAGGGTCTTTGACAGCCCGTCTGCGTCCACCGCCACCCCCGCGTCACGGGCCGCGTCCACCATGTTCAACGCCACCACGCACGGGGTCCCCAAGGACAACACCTGCGTCACGAGGTAGAGGTTCCGCGAGAGATTGGTCGCATCCAGGACCAGTAAGATCGCATCCACCGCCGAGGCGCCCCGCCCGCTGAGCACGTCATAGGCGACCTGCTCGTCTTCCGACTGCGGCGTTAAACTGTAGGTGCCAGGCAGATCCAAGAGGGTGATGGGCGCGCCCTCCTCTCCACCCCGCACGCGTCCCTCCCTCACCTCGACAGTCACCCCGGGATAATTCCCGACCTGATAGCGAAGCCCGGTCAACACATTAAACAAGCTCGTCTTGCCGACGTTCGGATTCCCGGCAACAGCGAAGACCGTCCCATTCGAGGTCATCGACTCTCCCCCCCCGCCTGGACATGAATACGGGCCGCCTCAGCGCGGCGAAGAGATAGATGATGCCCGCGAAGCCGGAGCTCCATCGGATCTCCAAGGGGGGCGAACTTCACCACCGTGACCATGGTCCCGCGAACGATCCCCATCTCCAATATCCGCAACCATATATCGTCCTCGCCGTCGACAGACAGAACTCGACCGGCGGCTCCTCTCGGCAGCTGATCAAGCGTGGTTGTTGTGGGTGTCGACAAGCGCATTGATCTCTAGCCGATAGCGTCGCCGCTGTCCATGAGGCACGCTACGCGGAGGACTGCCCGCGACGCGACCTCTCCGAAGATGGCATCATGGCGCGACGCACATGGCGCAACTCCCTATCGACACCCACCTCGACGCGTGTGCGACGACCATCGCCGAGCGCAACCTCGTGGTCGTCGCCGAGCCCGGGGCCGGGAAGACCACCCGGCTGCCGCTGCACCTCGCGGGGCTCAACGGCGACGGCCACCCACCGCGACGCGTGCTCGTGCTGGAGCCCCGTCGGATCGCGGCCCGCGTCGCGGCCCGGCACATCTCACGGCGACTCGGTGAATCCGTGGGGGGACGAGTGGGCTACGAGGTTCGATTTGACCGCGCGCGAAGTCGAGACACACGACTCACATTTATGACGGAGGGCCTCTTCGTCCGCTCGCTTGGAAACCCTCGGCGTCTCGATTCCGTGGATGTCGTCATCTTTGATGAGCTTCACGAACGTCACCTCGACGCGGACTACGCCCTCGCACGGGTCCGCCACCTCCAACAAACCTCGCTGCCGTCGCTGCGCATCGTCGCCATGTCCGCCACCATGGACCCCGATCCCGTCGCCAACCTCCTCGACGCGAAGGTCATGCACATCGAAGGTCGTCAACACCCCGTCGACCTCCACCACCGCCCCGACAGCTCGCGGCCGTTGGATCGGCAGATCCTCCGGTGTCTTCAGGACTTGGTCGAGCGAGGCTGCGACGGGCATGTTTTGGCCTTCCTCCCTGGCATCTTCGACATCAACGCCGCAGCCTCGCGATGCGAGGGATTTTGTCGAGGGCACGGCATCGAGATCCATCGACTCCACGGAGACCTCAGCCCAGAGTTGCAAGAGCGGGCCCTCGCCCCCTCCAGCACCCAAAAGCTGGTTCTCTCCACGAATATCGCGGAGACCTCCGTGACCATCGACGGCGTCACCGTGGTCATCGACAGCGGGCTCGCTAAACTCGCCCGTACGGACGCGGGCACTGGAGCACTGGAGCTTCGCACCCAAGAAATCAGCCAAGCCTCCGCGGTTCAGCGAGCGGGCCGCGCCGGCCGCACTCGGCCAGGCGCCTGCGTTCGGCTCTATAGTGAAGACGCCTTCCATCGCCGACCTCTCCGAGATGTACCGGAGATTTTGAGGAGCGATCTTTCTCGCCTCGCCCTCGACCTCGCGTTTGCCAACGTAAAAAGTGAGGACCTGGCCTGGCTAGATCCACCGCCCGCAAAAGCCCTCGACGCGGCGACGAACCTGCTGTCCTCCCTCGGCGCCACCCACAAGAGAACCATCACCCAAGTCGGACAGGCGATGCATCGAATCCCCGCGAGCCCTCGGTTCGCGAAGGCCCTGGTGGAAGCCGATCGGCGCGGGGTGGGTCATCTCGCCGCGACCGCCATCGCCGCCCTTCAAGAAAGTGTACGGCACCGGCCGCGCGCGACCGGAGGATATTGCGACGCTCTGGAGGTCTTCGAGACGTGCCGAGCGCTTCAAGACCGTCGCACACTCGCCCGCTTGCGGGACGTAATCCGACAGCTCTCTGCTGGGATGGACAAGGACACGACGCGTGGCGAACCAGCGGAGCGCGCCCTGGCCGAGAGCATCTTCCTCGCCTTTAAGGATCGGGTTGGCGCCGTGGTGGAGCACGAGACCCACGCGCGCCGCGTGCAGTTTGCGGGGGGAGGACACGCGAGTCTGTCGCAAGATTCTGTGGCCTGGGGGGCCAAATTTTGCGCTGCCGTGGCGGTGGATACACGGAGACAGGGCGCCCGACAGACCCCGATGGTCCAGAGCGCCGTGGTCGTGGATCCCGATTGGATCTTTGAGCACCTGTTTGATGACCTCGTGGAGCGCAACACCGTGAGCTACGACGAGCAGCACGATCGCGTCACCGCCTGGAGGACGGTGGCCCTCGATAGCCTCGTGATCGAGCGTGAGCGCATTGAACCCTCCCTCGAACAGAGAGCCCAGGCCCTGGCCGAGGAGGCGCTCAAGAGGGGAGAAGGCTTCTATGATCCCAGCGGCGTACTCAAACAGCTCGCCCTTCGTCTCGAGGTCGCGCGAGCCCATCTGCCCTCCGCGCCGATCTTCAATGAGGACGCTCGCAGGGCGAGCCTCGCGGCGGCCTGCGCGACCGCGAGGTCCCTGGCCGAGCTGCGCAAGACAAACCTCATGCCCCACGCGCTGCAGACCCTGGAGATCAGTCCTCACTGGCTCGAGTCGCGCCTCCCCTCCTCGCTCACGCTGCCCAGCGGACGCCGCCTCAAGCTCCAGTTTGAACCGGGCGCCCCGCCTTATGTGGCCTCTCGCCTCCAGGATTTTTTTGGGATGTCCCGCGGGCCCCGCGTCCTCGAAGATCGCGTCCCAGTCGTGTTGCATCTCTTGGCTCCAAACCAACGACCAGTTCAGGTGACGACCGACCTCGCCAACTTCTGGGAGGTTCACTATCCCAGCCTGCGACGACAGCTCATGAGACGATATCCGAAGCATTTGTGGCCCGAGGACCCCGCCGGTGCGACGCCGCCGTCTCCACGGCCTCGCAAAAAAAGAAGCAAGCGTTGAATGCTAGGCGGACCAGCCGCCGTCCACGTCGATGACCTGACCGCTGACGTAGCGGGCGTCGTCGCTCAATAAAAAGCGGACCACCCCCGCGACATCGCTGGGGTGCCCCACCCGTCCAAGCGGCACCTCCTCGCCATACGACTCGTAGCCAGCGTTCCCCATGTCTGCGGTCATGTCCGTAGCCAACAACCCCGGTGCCACGCAGTTTACTCGCACCCCCTGAGGCCCAAGCTCGCGCGCGAGGCCCCGGCACGCACCCTCCAAGCCCGCCTTCGCGGCGGCGTAGGCCACCTTTCCGGGCAAGCCTCGCCGCGCCAAATTCGAACTGACAAAGACCACGGCCCCTCCGGCTGCCACGCGGCGGGCCCTCAACAGGGACCGCAAGAGGCGAAGCGGCGCCACGAGGTCCAGGTGCAGCTGCGCCGCCAGTGGATCCACACCCTCCACGTCGTCTTCGACGAACGGCGCCCGATAGGCCACGCCCGCGTTGAGCACTAGCGCGTCAAACTGCCCGTGCCAGTCATCCACAAGCGCGTCCACCGCCCTCTCATCCCCGAGGTCACACGCCACAGTCGTGAGCCGTCCAGCAAGCGCCGCCTCCAACGTCTGGGCTTCGTCGTGCCGACGTCGATAGACCCCCGTAATCTCCCACGGCTCCGCGCTCATGGTCCGAGCGACTGCCTCCCCGATCCCTCTGCTCACGCCGGTGATCAGCACGCGCTTCACGAGCCGGCTCCGTCCGTTATCTCGTCGTGGGGGATGAAGGGGGGCGTGTCACAGCAAAAGACTGTCGCGCGGTCTGTGGAGTTGTTCTCGTAGCGATGCGTCCGACCCTTGGGCCACGCGACAGGGGAGAACGCGTCTACCAGCGCTCCATCGCGCATCAGCTCTCCTCGTGCCACCCACTCCAACTCACGCATCACATCGTGATGGTGGGCGGGAATCTCTTTCCCAGGATCTACGTGGAGGAGATAGATGCCCGCCTCTCGTGATTCGTAGACCACCTCCACCTCACCGAAGGTCGGGCGCTCCCACCGGCGAGGATAATCCTCATGGGAGCGACGGACGCTTACACCGGCGGAGCGCGCGCGACCCACGAGGGCCTCCGGCTTCTCGAGCCTCAACTGCACCGCAACAATGGAGGGGTGCAACGACAGCAACATCGCACAAAGCTCCTCCGCAGCCGTCTCAAGGAGGCGGTACTCCCGAAACTTAAGCAGGGTCGAGATCTCATCCGTGACGCGCGCGTAGTCGACCGCGTCGCCGAGACACCCCGTCCTGCCCGCAAGCGAGGTCTCCACATCAAGCGACAAGTCCACGCGAAGAGGCTGCGTCCGAGTCCGCTCGTCTGGATAGACGCCCACCACGCAGTCCACCACGATCTCTGAGATGAAAACGGAATCTCTGGGCATGATTAATCCTTCTCGGGTCTAGCACATTTCGTTCACCGAGCCATGACCAGCGAACACCGCTACAGGTCCTCGAGGGCGGTCGGGGTCTTGTTACCGTGCAGACCACCCGCGGCGATGCGCTCGGTCGCCTCGACGATGAGACGACATCCGAAGCCGGTCGCCCCCTCTCCCAAATACTCTCGGGGGCTCTCCCACGACCCCTTGCCGCCCATGTCGATATGGGCCCAGGGATAGGTGACAAAGCTCCTCAAAAATGCGGCCGCGATGCTCGCCGCGCCCTGCGAATGAGCGGAATTCGAATTTCGAATTTCCGCCTTGTAGTGGCCAAGTTCACGCTCGTG
>CALKDV010000436.1 GCA_938084085.1 uncultured Nannocystaceae bacterium | reverse complement strand
CCTTATCCAAATCTAGGGAAATGGCAACCTCACCGCCGATGGCCTGAACTCACCGCCTGTTCCCGACGGGCTACCCTCGGGCCCCGGGCCTCCCCGCCGGCTCAGTCGAACCAGGCGTGCACGGGGAGGTGATCGGACGGGCTCTCCCACGAGCGGGGCTCGGCATCATGCAGGACCCGGGACGAGCGCTGGTAGAGGCCCGCCGTCGCATAGACGTGGTCGATGCGCAGCCCATGGCCGCGCTGGAACGCCGCGTTGCGGTAGTCGAACCACGTAAACTGGCCCGCCTCCTCGCTGTGCTTGCGAAAACAATCTCGGAGTCCGCACGAGAGCAACCCCGCGAGCGCCTCGTGCTCCTCGGCGGTGAAATGGAGGGAATCTTTCATCGCCTCGAGGTCCCAGACGTCGCGGGTATCGGGAGCGATGTTGAAATCCCCGGTGACGATCACCTCTTGCGCAGCACCACAGGTCTCTTTGATCTCCGCCTCAAGGCGCTGAAACCACTCCAACTTGTACGGGAACGCGTCGCTGTCCAGCGCCGTCCCGTTCGGCACGTAGAGGTTGTAGATCCGGACGCCGTCGATGACCGTGTTCAAGATCCTCGGCGCCCGGTCTTCGGGCGCGGATCGAAAGCCACAGTGAACCTCGCTCGGCGCGGATTTGGAGATCGTCGCGACCCCCGCGTACCCCTTGGTCCCGTGCAACGTGACTGTATAGCCGTAATCCATAAACGGCACACGCGGGAACAGTCGGTCCCCCACCTTCGTCTCTTGGAGGCACAACACATCCGGCTCGTGCTCGTCGAGGAACGTGAGCACGTTGTCGAGGCGAGCGCGGACCGAGTTCACGTTCCACGTGACCAGGTGCAAGGGCATGTGCGGAGTGTAGCAGTCCCAAGAGGCGGTGCGGACACGCGAGCCACCGACGAGTCGCTACCGCGGAGGACCCGCGGGAGAGGGCGGCGTGGCGTCACCCACCCGCGACTGCTCCACGTCCATCAGGCGCAGGCGCTCCATCATCGTCTTCCGCGCCGACTCGATGTAGGCGCGATGCTCTGGATCGTTCGCGTTGAGGTGGACCGACAGCGCGTCAAACGCCTGGGTCACGTCCTGATAGAGGGTGTCTTTGCGTCGCGGGTCGATGTCGTAACTCCGCGACAGGTTGTCGTCGATCCGTTCGATCGCTCGCTCGAAACGCGCGAGCTTCTCCTCGGGGGTCGGGACTCCTGGCTCCGCCGCGCCGTCACCGAGCACCAGCTCCGGCGGACCCCCGGCGGGATCCTTGTTCGAGTCTGCCTCGCCAGCCACGCGCGGCCCCGAACCGGGGGCCTGACCGCGAGCCTTCGCCGAACCCGGTGGCTTTCGTGCCGTGTTCAAGGCGTCACTGTCTGCGGCGGGGGCCGCCAGTTGCACCGGTTCACCACCGCCGAATCGGTACATGGTGTAGGTCAGAACGCCCACGGCTGCGAGCCCCGCGAGCAAGAGGTGCTTGCCTGTCATTGCGCCGGGAGGATACGCAGGCTGGCCAGGGCCCGCCAGCCCCTAACCACCAAAAAGCCCGCCGCAGATGCGGCGGGCGGGTGTGAGTTTGGGCGAATGACTAGCCCTGGACTCGCTTTTGGGGCCCCGGGGATTGGGGGGGTTGGGGCTCGTTCATCTGCTTCGGGCGTCGGTCAGGGCGCTCCCGCTTTGCCGTGTCCTTGGAGTTGCCTCCTTGACGGTCGAGCTTGGCCTGCGTGCCCTTTCCGCGGCGACGCTTGGAGCGCTTGGCCTTCTTGGACTTGGCCTTCCCGCGTCCTCGAATCCCGTCCTCTTCGCCGCCCTCGGGCGCGCTGACGTCTGCGGAGCCGTCCTCGATATCAGCGTCCGCGAGCGGTCCGGCATGCTTGTGGCCTTTGCCCTTGCCCTTGCCCTTGCCCTTGCCCTTGCCTTTGCCTTTACTTTTGCCTTTACGCTTTCCCTTGCCGGCGCCGGCGAGCACTTTGGCGACGTCATCCCGCTGATCGGGAGACAAAATGGCGTGGGCAGCTTCGAGTGTCGAGCGCCGTTCGGCGAGGATGCGCGAATGGACGCGGTCGAGGCGAGTGTACAGCTGCGCGAGTTCGCGGTCGTTGAGTTGGTCCCTCGAGAACGCAGCGACGAGTTCCTTGCGGATCTCCCGTTGCTGGGCCCGAAGCGGCTTCACCTGCTCGCGGAAGGTGGACCCGATCTCACGCAGGGCGGCGCGCTGCTTGGTGGTGCATTCCACCTTCTTGCAGATTCGCATGAAGTCCCCGCCGTGGCCGACGACTTGATTGACGGAGCGAACCTGGTGGTTCATCGCGGCGACCGGATTGGTGGGCGCGGGGACACTCAGTGCCGAGCCGAGCAACAGGGTGGATACGGTGGTGGAGAGTGTGGATAGCATCGTCATGGTTGTTTCCTTTCGAGTGTTGGCCTCTCATCGAGCGCCATTTGTGAGACTCCCCCCCCAACCGCATCATTCTCCCCGGGACGTCAGGGACACGTAAACGCGGCGCCGGTTCAACCGGCCAGTGTGCTTGCCACCACGACATCGAGATCATGGGACGGGGCCGATCGCCCCTCCGGACCTCTGAAGGCGTCTAGCGGCGGTTCTTCTTGCCGCTGCGGCCGCGCTTGCGGCTCCGAGAGAGCTGGGCTTTGAGCTCCCCAAGTTCGGTTTGGAGTTTACGAAACCCCTCCACGCGCCCCGCGTTCAGCGTCCCACCCGCCACGGCCGCCTGCACGGCGCACCCAGGCTCGTGGGCGTGGGAGCAGTCCAAGAAGCGGCAGCCGCCGGCGATCTCATCCACGTCGTGGAAGGTCTCTTTGACGCCGCTCTCGGCGGCCCACAGCCCAAGCTCTCGCATACCCGGCGTGTCGATCAGCATGGTCTTTGACGGCGCGACGAACAGGTGACGGGTGGTCGTGGTGTGGCGTCCCTTGCCGTCCTTGCGCACAGCGCCCTCAAGTTGTTTCAATTGGCCGAGGAGACGATTGATCAAGGTGGACTTACCGACCCCCGATGAGCCGAGCAAGGCCAA
>CALKDV010000435.1 GCA_938084085.1 uncultured Nannocystaceae bacterium | reverse complement strand
AAACACGGCCGTCACCTCCTCCGGCGTCGCGGAGGTCGCCACATCCCAGTCCCCCACCGGACGGCCGATCAGGCAGTCACGGACCGCGCCTCCTACCAGAAGCGCTGCGTACCCCGCTCCCTGCAATCGCCGCGTCACGTCCAAGATCTCCTCGGGAATCGTGGCTTGGGCGCAGCGGTGCGCCGCTTCTTCTGGTCGCAGCGGCGCTGTCGTCATTGGGGCGGGGGTGGTCATGGCGTCGGGACGGCAGCATACCTCGCTCGCGCCCGGTCCGCTCTATCCCTTGGTGTCGGCCCAGGTGCGTCCCCAGCCCGCATCCACAACGAGGGGCACATCCAAGGTCGCAGCCTCTTCCATCCGCGGGCGGACCACGCCGATCAGCTCCTCCTCTCGACCCTCGTCCACCTCAAAGATCAACTCATCGTGCACGGTGAGCACCATCTCAGCCCAGTCAATGTCGGTGAGCGCGCGCTCCACTTCAATCATGGCCACCTTTAAGATGTCTGCGGCGCTCCCTTGAATGGGCGTGTTTCGAGCGATACGTTCGCCGTAGGCCCGCGCAGGGCCCCGTCGGCCGAGTTCAGGAATTCGCCGTCGCCGGCCCAGGATGGTCGAGGTCTCTCCGGCTCGCTTCGCCCGCTCCACAAGTTCATCCATGTAGATGTTCACGCCCGGGATCCGCTCAAAGTATCGCTTGATGTACCGCGCGGCCTTGCCCTGCGGGATCCCGAGCGTCTTCGCGAGTCCGAAGGCGGTCTGACCGTAGATGACCCCAAAGTTGACCGCCTTGGCGACGCTGCGCTGCTCGGAGGTCACCGCGGCGCGTTCAATCTCGAAGACCTCAGCGGCGGTGCGCGCGTGAACATCGTCACCGTCGCGAAACGCAGCGCACAAACTCTCGTCTTGGGACAGGTGGGCCAACACCCGCAACTCGATCTGCGAGTAGTCCAAGGCGACCAGGATCCCCCCCTCCCGCGCGACGAACGCTTCACGAATTCTCCGACCCCGGGCGCTCCGCACCGGGATATTTTGCAGGTTCGGATCGCTGCTCGAGAGGCGACCTGTCTGCGCCACCGCCTGCCGAAACCGCGTATGCAATCGACCCGTCCGTGGGTTGACGAGCTTCGGCAGCGTGTCGAGGTACGTCCCTTTGAGTTTGTTGAGGCTCCGATGCTCCAGGATCCGATTAACGATGGGATCGAGGAGGCTCAACTCGTCGAGCACCTTGGCGTCCGTGCTGTAGCCCGTCTTCGTCTTCTTCTTCGCGGGGAGGCCTCGATCTTCGAACAGCAGCTTTTGAAGCTGCTGGGGAGACTCGGGGTTGACCGGATAGCCCGCGTCCTCCTCAATCTCCGCCCGAATCTTCGTGAGCGCCGCCCCGATCTCCTCCGACTGCGCCTCCAAGACCTTGGCCGCCAACCCAACCCCTCGCCGTTCGAGCTTGCAGAGCACGGTCGACAGCGGAAGTTCCACCTCAGCAAACAACCGCTGTTCATCCTTCGAGGCCCCTTGAATTGCCGAGGTCATCGCCTTCCCGAGCTCGAGCACACACGCCACCCGTTCCACCGCATACGAGCTGGCCTGTTCCACGAGCACCTGGTCAAACGTGATTTGTTTCCGGCCCTTCCCCACCAGGCGCTCCTCTGGCGTCAACGCGTGGCCCAGCACATCGAGCGAAAGCGCCTCAAGTTCGTGGCTGCCGCGCGCCGCGTCCAAGGTGTAGGACGCGAGCATGGGGTCCATCCGCACCCCGTTGAGAGACATGCCATGCTGCTCAAGCAACACGCTTTGTGACTTGGCATTGAACAGCACCTTGGGCGTGTCCGGATCGGCGAACAGCGGACCAAGAACCTCGCTCAGCGACGACTCGTTCCAGTTCTCGGCTGCGTCGTCTTGGAGATTTCGGTGGCCGACCGGCAGATACACCGCACTCCCCGACTCTCCCCCATAGGCCAACGCGATCCCGATGATGTCGGCTCGCATCGGCTCGGCATGGCTACCAAATACGGCGATCGCGAGCGCGCCCTCTTCGGGGGATGCCGCGAGCCAGGCACCAAGCTCCTCCGCCTGCGAGGTCCGCAGGACGCGGCCCTGCACGGCGTCGATGGCGACGCCCTCCACGACCGGCAACGCCGCCGTTGACGTGCCCGATGCGACGCCTGCACCCTTGCGCCCCGACTGGCCTTTCCCAGCCTGCAACAGCCCCGCGAGCGTGGTTTTGAACCCCAACGGGGTGAAGAAGTCTGTCACCTTCCCATGATCGAAGCCTCCGTCTTTGAGATCATCGAGGGTGCATCCCACCTCTACATCACATTTCAATTCCACCAAGGCCCTGCTCAGGCGAGCGTCGTCCGCATGCTCCATGAGCCGTTCGCGGCGCTTTTTTTGCTTCAAGGATGGAGCCGCCGCGAGGACGTCCTCCAGCACCCCGAACTCAAGGAGTAACGCGGCAGCGGTCTTCGGACCGATCCCAGGCACACCGGGGACGTTGTCGACGCTGTCTCCCATGAGC
>CALKDV010000434.1 GCA_938084085.1 uncultured Nannocystaceae bacterium | reverse complement strand
GCAAGAGGACTTGGTCATGATCATCGAGGAGCGACTTTCCGACGAGCGCAGGTAAGGTGTGGGTGCGGGCTTTGGAGACCGCGACTTGAGCGCCGAGGAGCAACTTGGGCGCGAGAGGACCAGCGGAGTTTTGCTCGCGAGAGTTTCGCTGAAGATCGCGGACCGCCACATGTGCACGTGTCGCGGCATAGAGCCCCTCGCGATCAGTGAGAGCAAGTCCGGGGATACCGAGGGCGGCTGCCCGTTCAATGAGTTCTTCTGGGTGGCTCGCGCCCTCTAAAAAGGAGCCGCTGCTTTTGACCCACAAGGGCACGTAGGGAGGGTTTCGATCCAACACACGTGGTATATCTGATCATCCGTTCAGTTTCAAGTGGATCCGTGTATATCGGCCCGTCGTGGACTTCGATATGGTTGACGCTCGAGGAGGCGCCATGGTCGAGCCTACGCAGTCGAGACCGAATGCAGCTGGACAACGTCCAAGCGTGCGCGCGCGCGCGCTCAAGGAGACCTTGGCATTCCTCGACGAGTATCGGCCCGAGCTCGCCCGAATGGTCGAAGTAGACGCGCCCTCCGACACGCTCTGTGCGATTCGCGAGGCGCTCCCCGTGGACTGGATCTCGGCTGAACTCAGCCGCGGCCTGATCGAGGTGATCGTCGACGAACTTGGTGCGCACGACGGGCTGAACGTCTGGCGTGATCTCGTGACGTACCGGTTGCGCCACTCTTCGGTGATCGGTCCTTTGATTTCACTCGCGACGACGGTTGGATTCGCGGCGCCGTGGAGTTTTGCCAAGCAAGTACCGCGCGGATGGGAGAACACCTACAAGGACTACGGTTCACCCAGGGTGAGTCGTGACGGCGCGCAGGCCGTGGAGTTTCGGTGGTGCGAAGTCCCCGACTATCTGTTTGAGAATCCCATCCACTATGTCGCCATTCAAGGCGCCTTGATCGGCGTCATTGAACTGTCCGGTCAACAGGCGGAGTCGCAGATCGAGTTCGCGCGTGACATTCGGCAGGTGAGCGCGAGTGTGCGGTGGCGTGAGCCATCGGCGTCGTAGCAGCTGTCACCAGCCGAGGCGCCGTCTGCGGGACTTGACCAACGCAGGCGGTGTCGGGATCATCTCTGCATGATAGGGACATCCCGTCGATCTCCGTGCGCGCGTCATGACCAACGTCGGTATCGAAGCAGGTCTGCAGGTCCGCGATGGTGGGCTTCGCTCGCCGCGGTCGCGGGGGTGCTGTTGGCGGGACCGGCGGCGGTGGCCTCGGGCCCTGAAGATGCCAACCGGACAGAGCGTCGACGGGGTAAGGACCGGCTCGATCTTGAGGAGACCGCGGAGATCCGAGCCGCGGTGACGGACCCGGCCTTTCGCAACTCGTGGGTGGATCACGTGCCGGAGTCACGGCGGGTCCCCTCACCGCGTGACTTCCTCGGCTACGCCGTCGGGACGCCCGATCAGCTGACCCCGCCGGAGAAGATCGTGGCGTACATGCGGCTGCTGGCGAAAAAGTCTCCTAAAGTGGAGGTGATCGAGATGGGGAAGAGTCACGGCGGACGTGAGATGATCGCAGTCGCCGTGGGTACGGCGAAGCATGTTCGCCGCCTCGACGCCATCGCCAGCGCCAACGCGGAGCTCGCGGATCCGCGGGAGACTTCGCGGGCGCAGGCAGAGAAGATCGCGGACGACACCCCGCTGATGTACTGGATGACGGCTGGCCTGCATTCGCCGGAGACCGGCCCACCGGAGATGGTCATGGAGCTGGCGTATCGCCTCGCGGTCTCCGAGCAAGACCATATTCGCGAGATCCTTGATGACGTGGTGATCATGATTTCACCGGTGTTGGAGATGGACGGGCGGGCGCGGATGGTGGATTGGTGGCGGCGGCATCTTCAAGACGTGGAGGATCTGGAGGACTCTCCGCCTCGGATGGCGCCCTACTGGGGGGACTACACCGCCCATGACAACAACCGCGACGGGTTGCAACTCAGCCAAGCGCTCACCCAAAATTACGTCAATTTCTATCATCGCTTCCACCCGATCGTGTCGCTGGATCTTCACGAGTCGGTGCCGCTCCTCTACGTCTCGACAGGCACCGGGCCGTACAACGAGGCCATCGATCCGATTACCGTCACGGAGTGGCAAGCGTTCTCGAGCCATGAGGTCAGCGAGGCGACGCGGCTCGGCTTGCGCGGCGTTTGGACCTGGGGGTTTTATACGGGCTGGTACCCGGGCTACCTGTTGTGGGTCACCAACAACCACAACGCGGTGGGGCGGTTTTACGAGACCTTTGGGAACTCCAACCCTGGCACGTTCGACCGGGACCTTCGCCGCTCGAGCTTCGCGGATGTCCGCGTGAACTCGCGCGCCTGGTACCGGGCGTGGCCACCGCCGAAGGAGCTGCGCTGGAGCCTCCGCAACAACACCAACTATATGCAGACGGGGGTGCTGTCCTCGTTGCGCTACGCGGCCCGGAATCGCCGGGAGCTGCTGCTCAACTTTTGGACCAAGGGAAACAACGCCATCGAGGCCGGCAAGTCCCGTGGTGTCCGCGCCTTTGTGATCCCGGCGACGCAGCGGGATGACGGCGCGCTCGCGGAGTTACTGAGATTGCTTGAGAGTCATCGCGTCGAGGTTCACCGCGCTACGGAGGCGGGCGTCTTTGGAGGCGTGACGGTGGAGGCCGATGACTTCGTGGTCCGGATGGATCAGCCGTATCGGAACTTCGCGCGGACGCTGCTCAAGGCGCAGG
>CALKDV010000433.1 GCA_938084085.1 uncultured Nannocystaceae bacterium | reverse complement strand
GAGGCGAGCTTACCCACCTCGGGCGCGGGCTATCTCGCGTACGTCCCCGGCGGAGGTCTCGGCGCCTCTGCTTTCGCAGATCTCTTTAGCGACACCGTCAACCGCTTCACCGGGCTCGCCTCCGCGGCCCCATTGTTTTGTCGACTCGAGGCGGATGTTTTGTCGTGGCTTGCCGCCGAGTTCGGCTACGGTCCCGCGGCGCGAGGCTTGCTCACCAGCGGTGGGTCCATGGCCAATTTTAACGCGGTGGTGACAGCGCGAGCCGCGAAACTGAGCGAAGAGACGGACCTGAGAACCGTGACGGTCTACACGTCCTCTCAAGTTCATCACAGCGTCGAGCGCAGCGTAACGCTGGCTGGCATCCCGCGAAGCGGCGTGCGAACCGTCCCTGTGGATGCGCAGATGAGGATGGACGCTGCGGCGCTCGCGACGATGATCCGCGAGGATCGAGCCGAGGGGCGCCTCCCGTTCCTGGTCCTCGCCTCCGCGGGGACCACGAACACCGGCGCCATCGATCCTCTGCTCGAACTCTCCGAAGTGTGCACGAACCACGACCTCTGGCTGCACGTCGACGGCGCCTACGGCGGCGCCTTTGTCTTGAGCCATGAGGGCAAGCGCAGACTCGCCGGGATCGAGCGCGCCGACTCCATCGTCTTTGATCCCCACAAGGGCATGTTTCTCCCCTACGGCACTGGCTGCTTGCTGGTACGAGAGGGACGACACCTGCGAGAGGCTCACCGCGAATCGGCGGAATACCTCGAGGACTTTAAGCACGGAGACGACCTACGGATCCCGAGCCCGACCGAGTACGGACCCGAACTCAGCCGCGATTTTCGGGGCCTGCGCATTTGGCTGCCGTTGATGCTCCATGGGGCGAAGCAGTTTCGAGACGCGCTCTCGGAGAAGCTTGAGCTCGCCGAGATGTTGTGGAAGGGCGCGCGACGGCTGCAAGAGGAGGGTGCCGAGCTTGAGGTGTGTGGAGCGCCCCAACTCAGCACCGTCGCGTTTCGCCGACCGTCACGTGAAGGCGAGACTCCAGCGGAGACCGATCGCCGAAACACCGCCTTGCTGGACCGTATCAACGGGTCCGGGCAGGTGTTCTTGTCCACTACCCGGTTGCCGACCCCGGAAGGTCCTCGTCTCACCCTGCGCGCCTGCATCCTCAGCTTCCGCACCCACGCGCGGGAGATCGAGGCGCTCCTCGAGCTGCTCCGTCAACCGGAACTATCGGAGCGGCGCCCCGAGATCTCATGACACCCCGCATGGAATACTCACCGCGAGGCCGCGGTCCGCGATGGTTGGTGTTCGTGTGTGTGGTGCTGTGGGCGTGTCTGGCCGCGCCGCGCGACCGCCTCGCGGCGCGGCGCGCCTCCGAGGAACGTCAGCCCGCAGCGCCCACCCTCCCCGACGGACTCATTCCGCCGGCGCTGGAGGGCTCGATCGCCCTGGAGTATCCCGCGGAATTGGCCACCCTCGACTCCCCGCCAGAGGGTGAGATTGCGCTGCGCGTTGTGATCGGTGTGCGCGGCTCGCCCGTTGAGGTGACGGTGACCCGGGGGCTGCATCCACGGCTCGATACCCTGGCGACGGAGGTCGTGCGCGCGGCCACCTTTATCCCTGGCACCTACCAGGGCACCCCCGTCGAGGTCGCCATCGAGATCAATATCCCGGTCTACGCCCCTGCGACGCCGCCTTCTGAGCCCGCCTCCGACGACAGCGATTCCCCAGCGAGCCCGTCCCGCGATGCGAGGGTCGATGAGAGCCCGACCAACGCCGATCCCGTCGCGCGAGAAAACTCGACTCCCCCGACGACCGATCCCCCGACGATTCGAGGGGAGGCCCCGCTCCAAGGACAGGTGTTTGAGGCCGCGTCCCGGCGACCCCTGCCCGGGGTGACCATCGTCGTCGCCCGCGCCGCCCCCGACGACGAGATCGGACGAGTCCGCACCATCCGAGTGAGCGCGGAGGAGGCCGACGTGCCGGTCACGTCAACCTTCGAGGCGGTCACCGACGCAGAGGGGCGATTTGAGTTTCTGGAGGTTCCGACCGGCAAGATCCGCGTGGTCGCCGTCGCCTCCGGGATGCGACGCGTGGAGTGGGTCGAGACCCGTGAGGCCGACGAGTCCCTCAGCGTCCGTTACTTCCTTGAACCAGACGGAGGACCCCGCTACCGCACCGTCGTCGAGGACGGCGTCGATCGGGAAGAGATCGGCAGAAAGACCTTGAGCATCGCGGAGATCGCGACGCTCCCCGGAGCGCAAGGTGACGCCCTCCGCTCCATTCAGGCCCTCCCAGGGGTCGCGCGCCCTCCCTACGGCGCCGGCCTGCTCGTCATCCGTGGCGCCGCCCCCTTCGACTCTGCCGTCTACCTCGCGCAGCATGGGATCCCCCTCGCGTTTCACTTCGGAGGGCTGTCCACCGCGGTCAACAGCGACGTCCTTGAGTCGGTGTCGTTTGTCCCGAGCAATTTTGACGTCCGCTGGGGCAACGCCATCGGCGGTGTGGTCTCCGTTCAGCCACGGAAGGGACGCCGCGACGGCGTCCATGGCTACGTCGACTTCGACCTCATCGACGCCTCCGTGCTGCTCGAGGGGCCCCTCTACAAAGGCAGTTTCCTCGCGAGCGTCCGGCGCAGCTACATCGACGCGATCTTGCCCCTGGTGCTCCCCGAGGACGCGCTCCAGTTGACGCGCGCGCCTCGCTATTGGGACTACTCGCTGTTCCTCGATCATCCGCTCGGACCCGGTGACTTGAGCGTCCGATTCTTGGGTGGCGACGACCAATTCGAGTTTCTCGCCTACGATCCCAACGACGTCGACATCGATGACCGCAACCGCAGCGGCGCGCGAGCGTTCGTGCACCGCGCAGACCTCGCGTGGAACGTCAAACACAACGGATGGGTCTTCGACATCTCGCCGTCCGTGCGATACGAGCTCGGCCGCGGACAAAGCGGTGGCGCCTTTGACCTGCTCGTTGATCGCAAGGCCATCACCGGGCGCGTGTCGCTCAAAGGTCCCCTCTCTCGACGCACGAGCCTGGAGATCGGCAGCGAGAGCTATCTCCTCTG
>CALKDV010000432.1 GCA_938084085.1 uncultured Nannocystaceae bacterium | reverse complement strand
ATCGTCCCCATCGGTGAACTTGTTCCGCCTTTGTCCGCCATGGAACCTAGCGTGGCGGAGGAGACGGTCGTCCCGGCCGCACCGACTCCGGTGGCCACCACCGTGCGCGGGTCGGCACCACAGGAGATTGCCGCGGAGCCTGAGTTGTCATCGCTCTCCCCCACGTCGTGGGGATGGTTGACGGTCTTTTCTATCGGGCTGGTGCTGGCAATCACGAGCCTTCTTCGATGGGCCCTTGGCCGGCGCCGGATCGGGTAAACATCGCACTGACGCCACGACCGTCCAGGAAGTGGATGTCGAACATTCCCTCCCTTATGGGCTGAGGTGGAATCACCGAACCCAAAAGGACCACGTCACCTGCCAGAATCCCTCGGCCCAGTCGATGGGCGACAACGTTGCACTGCACGAGGCCTTCCATCAAAGACCCGGTCATCGATTCGGGGTCGTCTTGCGACCACTGCTCCCCGCCGTACGTGATGTTGATTCTTCGTCCCCGTACCTCGGTCCACCCCGACTCGTCATCATCGGCAACTGTCCAGCCGTACTGATAGATGTTTTCGCGTACGACGGTGACGGAATCTTCTGGAGCAAACGTCACGTCGGCTACCTCAATCGCTGGAGCCAGGGAGGACACAGCGGACGTCAGGTCATCTGAACTCGCATTCGCCGAAGTGTCACCACCGATCCAGGCTGCAATCTCCGGCTCGACCATCGGAACCGACATGTGATCACACGGAATCGTTGCTCCCGGGCTCTCACGCCCGGCATCGAAAAGCGCCCCAACGAGTGGTTTTGTTAGCCCCAGTGTTTCCAAGCCCTTCGGGGATCCAAATCCAAGCTTCCAACCTACGTGGCGCCACCCGCGATCTTCCCGCTCGGAAATTGCAGCCGATAACGCAGCCACTTCCTCGTCATTCATGTCGATGATCGACTTCGTACCCTGCATCCTCGAGCGACCCTGCACCGCTCCAGCCCCACACCAAGACCACATCGTCATCCGTGGTGTTCTTGAATCCATGCCAGTGACCCCTCGGCGTGAACACAACGTCACCCTGACGCGCAGGCGCTTCTCCGTCATCGGTGTACATAAGCCCGCTGCCAGACACAACGATCCAAAACTCGTCCGCGTGGAAATGGCGGTGCCGATCGTGCATCGCTCCGGGCGGCAAGACGGTCCAACCGAGGAGAAGGTCTTCTGAGCCCGCCGATGCCTTATCGATGAGGAATTGGACCTGCATGTCAACCCAGCCATCCTCGCGCTTGAGGCCAGGGACCATCGGCACCTCATCGAGGTTGGTCACGAACCTGTCCGGCGTCATCAGCTTTCTCCTCCCATTCGACGGTACGCCCGATGAGCAGTAACGAAGTCCTGATGACCGAATCCCATGCCCCTACTTGCATTCATCAAGTCATTAGCGATGGCCGCCAACGGTGTGGGGGACGCCAGGAGCCGAGCCTGCTCCAACACGAGCGTCATGTCTTTTTGCTGCAGGGGAACGTCCGCGAGTGGCTTGTCCGGCATGCTCCCCTCGAGGATGAACGGACCGCGGTAGGCAAGCACCGGAGATGCTGCGACGCTGTCGAGTATCGCCTGGACCATGACATCGCGGTCCACTCCGCCCCGCTCGGCCAGAGCCACGGCTTCCCCGAAGGCGATGACCTCAACCATCAAAAGCAGATTGATAGAAAGCTTGGCCTGCACGGCAAGGCCACTCCCACCGATGTAGGTGACTGTCGGACCGATCGCGAGAAGTACCTCCCTCGCACGCCCATATGCGTCCTCATCCCCACCCACCATCACTGACGCCTTGCCTTCGCGGACGGTGACAGGGCTCCCCGATAGCGGGGCGTCGAGCATGCCGAGTCCTCTGTCGGCGAATGCCGCGCTCACTTCACGGCTCACCTCCGGTGAAATCGTGCTCATGTCCACATACACCGCATCAGGTGATAAACCCTTGGCGATGCCAGCCTCCCCGAGCGCCACCTCACGCACCGCTGCACCATCGGTGACGATCGAGAGAACGACGTCCGATTCCTTGCTCGCTTCAGCGGGGGTTGCCGCCACAAGCATTCCGCGGGCCTCGAGCTCTGCGGACTTTCCCGGAGTTCTGTTCCATCCGCGAACGACGTGCCCCGCGTCGAGAAGCCGGGGGACGATGACCTGACCCATGTCCCCGAGGCCGATAAAGCCAATGGTCGCCACTAAACGTCACCCTCCCCGTGTACATGCCCGCGCACTTCGCGCACGGGGCGTCGACCCCGGATATCAAGCCCCGTCGGATTCCACGCGCATGCATCAGCTCCCGGCACCCAAACGGTGCGGCTTTCACCCGGCACGAAGAACTCGATGAAGACCATGTCCTCACCGTGGCTGTTCTCGAATGAATGAATCTCGTTTTCGAAGTTGTAGATCAGGTCCCCTGCTTGGAACTCCATTTGCCCGATAGGAGTTTCGGCCGTGCCGGCGCCTCGCAGGATGTACTGGAAGTGCTCGGCCCCTTCGTGGTGGTGCGCTGCCCCACTCGCTCCAGGTGGATAGATGATCATTTCGCCTTTCACCGCGGAGGTTCCCCATAACTTCGGGCTCGCGAGGTAGATGCGCTGACGCGCATCGTGTTCGGAGTCAAGGACAGGCTCCCGGGACCAGTCGTGCACAACCCGTGCAACCTCAAGCCCGGGGTCGTAGTCGACCGCTCGTGGAACTTCTGCGACGAAAACGGACGTGCTCTCCGTAGCGGTAACCCTTGCCGAACTGCCCCGCGCCAGCATCACCACGTGATCGGCGGAGAACGTCTCGCCCGAATCCTCGCGTACCGATCCGCTCAGCAGCTGAAACCACAGCAAACCCTCGACGGGAGCATCAACACTCCACTCATCTCCCGCCTCAAGCGTGCCGACTCGAATTCGCAGTCGATCGTCTGACAGTTGTTCCGGGCCGATAACGTCCGCCCAGCCTCGTTCGGCGGCGGTTCGCGATACAAGAAAAGGCACAACTCCCCCTCGTAGGAAGGTGACACCGTCTGATCACCGGTGGTGGGAGCCTAGGTCACGCTATGAGGTTGGTGCAATCGATTGCGGTCAGTTGTTCGCCGCAACAAAGCCCACCCGCTCGTACACCGCCTCCAGCGTGGATGCGGCCGCGGCGCGTGC
>CALKDV010000431.1 GCA_938084085.1 uncultured Nannocystaceae bacterium | reverse complement strand
GGCGAGCAGCAAGGCGACGATCCAGGACACACCCCAAGTATGTCAGCGATCGCCCACGGGCACACCGGGCAGCGGTCGCCAACGGGGGGCGAGCTGTCGCGGCGCCCCGTATGGCGGGCATGGACTGGATCCTGGCGGAGTTGGGTGCACGCGCCGCAAAGAGACCTCGAACGGGCAGGCGCGGCTCCCGCCCACTGGCGAGGGCCGGGATCGCGGCCGCAGCTCGCTAGAGAGGGCCGAGTTTTTGGTACTCGCTCGGCGTCATGCCCATGTGACGCGCGAAGGCCCGCGAGAACGACGGGTGGTCGGCGAAGCCAACGGACAAGGCGACGTCGAGGATCGGTTGGTCGGTCGTTCGAAGCTTGCGCGCCGCGTGGCACAAGCGCAGCGTTCGCAGGTACGCGCCCGGGGTGATCCCGACGGTCTGCGAGAACTGACGCAAGAAGTGATATTTGCTCAGGCCGGCGATCTCCGCGAGCGCGTCGAGGCTCAACGAGGTCGGGTTGACATGGTCTTCGAGCCCTCGAATATGCTCCATGGCCTTGGCGATCTTTCGGTGGCTCACGCGGTTGGTCGAGCGAAGCATGGGCTGACGCAAATTTGAGAATCGCTCAAGCGTGGCGGTCACGACACCCTCAAGGATGGCGGCGAGCTCTGCGGGGGAGCCCCCGTGCTGCGGGTCTTCGAGGATTCGCCGGGCGTGATCGAGCAGGCGACGGATGTCTTCGATGAGCGGCCACTGGTCCTCCGCACGGATGACCGTAAACTCGGGATTTTCGCAAGGAGCCTCGAGGGTTTCGGCGAGGCGTCGCACGTAGCCGGCGTCGACGTAGAGGCTGAGATACTCGAGGTCGTCGTTACCCTCGGCGTTGCCCGTGTGGACCTGCTGTGGGTTGATCAGCACGAGATCGCCTGCTTCGAAGCTCTGCAGTTTGCCAGAGATCTCAAAGGTCTCTGCACCCTGGAGCTGCGCGCAAATCAGGTATTCGTCGTGAAAATGAGGCGTGAGCGGCATCTCGCTGTTTCGACCCCACGCGTGGTAGAGGGTAAAGCCCGGCCCTCCGAAGAAAGAGGCTTTGAGGTCAAAGCGAGACACGCCCCAGGGTATCGCGGGCCGGCAGCGGGATCGACCTCGGTGGCGGCTCGTGCGCGCCCTCGTGCCCCCCCTCGCGCGACGATGCCCAAATTTGGGTGGGGCAGACCGAGATCCCCCCCGCGCGTGGGTCGGGGTCGATTAAGGCAATCTCCGCGCATGAATGGGCGGCTCAACCCAGTAAACTGCGCCGCATGAGCGACGTGACTTCGAATGGCACCACCGGGGATCTCGCCACGCTAGAGGCGGCTCAGCGTAAAGAGCTACCCGCGCCCGGTGCGCCGCAGCGCGTGCATACGCGGGGTGTGCGAGTGCCGGAAGGCGGAGCCTTGCCACAATCGGAGCGCTGGCTTGGGCGCCTGTACGAGGGTGGCGTTGTCGCGCGCGAGAAGAAACCTCAGGTCATCGATACTCGCCGTAGCTACGGGCCGCATCTCGTGTCCGTCGACGACGATCCCATGGTGCTGCTCGACGCCTGCTCGCAGATCGCGACGGTGACCCACGGAGCGCGTCACCCCAAAATGGTGCGGGATCTCTACGATGGTCGCTTTGGGGCCGCCCTTTGGTCCAACCCCGACACCACTGTGGGGGCGCCAAACCCCGTACTCGCCGACTACGCGGCGGCGCTGCTTGAGCGCGCGCCCGCGGGCATGTCGTATGTGTGCTTCACGGCGGCGGGCGGCGCGGAGGCCAACGAGAAGGCGTTTCGCATCGCGAGGTTGCGCACCGAGGCGACTGGCGCGAAGCGTCGCGTGCTCGCGTTCGAGAGCGGCTTCCACGGACGCACACATATCTCGTTGATGGCGACGTGGAACAAGGTGAAGCGCGGCCCCTTCGAGCTCGAGGGGTACGAGTCAATTTTTTGTCCCACGAACCTCGACGCGCTCGAGTCGGTGCTCAAGTCTCAAGGAGATGAAATCTACGCGGCGATCCTTGAGCCGATGATGGCCGAGGGTGGCGACGTCCACCTGACGCGCGAGTTTGTATTGGGGGTCCGCGAGTTGACGCGCGCCTACGGCATTCCCCTCATTGCAGACGAGGTCCAGACGGGATTTGGCACCGGGGGGTCATTCTTTTGGTGGAATCGACTCGGTCTCGGAGACGACCCCGCGCACGCGCCGGACATGCTCACCTCGGCGAAAAAATCTGGACTCGGCGTCGTGATCTCTCGGTGGCCCGATCCAGAGCCCACCCCCGTGTGTGTCGCGTCTGCGTTGCGGGGCTTGATCCAGTTGGAGACGGCGGGAGAGCAAGACCACCTCGCGGCGGCGATCGCCCCCAGGCTGGAGAAACTCCAGGCCGCGCACCCCGACCTGGTCTCTGGAGCGCGCGCGGCTGGCACCACCTTCGCGTTTGACCTCCCCGACGGCGACCTCCAAAAAGCCTTCATCGCCCAGCGATTTCAGCGAGGGTTCATGACCTACCAGGCAGGCGCGCGAACCATTCGGTTCCGCCTCAACGCGACCTTTGATGAGGCGGTCCTCGACGATCTCTTCGCCCGCATTGACGCGGCCCTTCGGCTCCTCACCGACGCCGACGCCACGACATGGAAGGCGGAAGGGCGCGCGATGCCAGCCTCCCCCGAAGGCATCGAGATTCGTGAGGTGGTGCCCGCGGACTGGGAGAAGATCATGGCCATCGAATACGAGGTCTACGAGCCGGCGCGAGTGGACGATGAGCAAGAACTGCGCACCCACACCGACCTCGGCGTGGGGTTGGTGGCGACGGATGGCGAGTCCGGTGAGGTCCTCGGTTTTTGCTTCGCCAGCCCCGTCGAGCACAACCTGCACAAAGACGGCCCCAAGGATGATGATCGGTTGGGGCGAAAGGACACGCTGTACAGCATCGACGTGACCGTATCCACGCGCGCGCGCGGCCGCGGTGTGGGTTTGGCGCTCAAGACTGCGCAGCTTGAGTGGGCGCGGCAGCACGGCTACAGCTACGTCACGGGGCGCAACAGGGTGGGGGCCACCGCCGCGATGGCGGCGCTCAACAACTCTCTGGGCGCGTTCTTGTTCAAGCGCTTGGAGCATCAATACGAGGGCGACGCCCAGGCCGACTACTATCGCATTCCGCTGCTCGCGCCCGAGGCTCCGCTGCTCGCCGCCGACCCCCTCAACTTGGCCGATGGGCTGCAATCTCCTCTCGGTCCGACGCCGAGCAGCATGGCGACCCGTGAGTTGGTGGGGCCCACCTGCACGCGCTTGAACCTCTCCAATTGGACAACCCCCGACATCGTGCACTACGTGGAGCACCTCAAGCAGATCATGCCGCGGGGCACGGGGCACCTGTACTTCACGAGCAGTCGAGACGAGACTGTGGACAAGGGGCTGAGATGCCTCCGCGTGAATCGACCCCACGCTCGCCTCGCGATCGGAGTGGAGGGAGGCTTTGTCGGCAACATCACGGCCGCGGCGCGCTCGATCTCAGACCCGCGCGGATTCGAGGCCAACTTCCCGCTCTTTGAATGGCCCACCATTCCACACCCGTGTGGGGTGGGAGGGCACCAGGCCACGGTGGATGCCCTCGAGGCGCTGGTGACAGAGCACGGCGCCGAGGCGCTCTACGGCCTCGTCCTTGAGGTCGTCGGCGAGCGCTCAGGCGTGACGCTTGAGGGAGAGGGCGCTGTGGCCGTGGCCGAGGCATGCGCACGCTTGGACGTGCCACTGGTCTTGGTAGAGACGGCGACCGGGATGTATCGCGCGGGTGCAGGGGCGTGGGGAGTGGACAGCCTCCCGCCGGAGGTGGTCCCCGACATGGTGCTATGGAGCGCGGGCGGGCAGCTCGGTCACGTCTTCGTAGGCGACAAGTACTGGGTGGACAAGCCGCTCACCTTGATCTCCACGTGGGATGGCGATGAGCTCTGCGTAATTCGAACCCACGAAGCGCTACGGACCGCATGGCGTCTTGATCTGGGCCCGGCCATCGCCGCCCTCGGCACCTTGGTGGAAGAGGTCGCGATGCGGCTCGGTGGGTGCGCAGGCGGCCGAGGGTTGTACCGCACAATCGCGCTCCCCGATCAATGGGGCGACGCGTTCGGGGAGGCGTTGGCCGAGGAGGGCATCTCGGCCAAGCGTGGCCTCCCGACGGTGTGGACGCTTTGTCCGCCCCTGGACATCACCGTCGAAGACATCGACACCAAGGTTCGACCGGCGCTCATGCGAGCGGCGGTATCCTTGCTGTAAGGGGACCCCAACGTGGCCGTGCTTGAGGTGATCGATTTGGGACGCGCGACGCCGCGGGCGCGGGGGGAGGCGATCGGGGAAGCGCAGGCGGAGATGCTGCTCCGCGCGGCCGCGCTTCTGGAGGCGCGCTTCGCTTCGCTCGACACGTCCGTCCAGTCCGCCCAACTCGCGTGCTGTCAGCACTTCGTGGGGACTCTGGGCGGGCAGACTCCCGGCTTGCACGAAGAACTCACCGGGATGGCGCGAAGCGCTGGTGTCGGGATCGAAACGCTGGCG
>CALKDV010000430.1 GCA_938084085.1 uncultured Nannocystaceae bacterium | reverse complement strand
AAGAAGGACCGGGAGATCCTCAGCCTGAAAGATGACGTAGAGAACCAGCAACGGGCTGTGTTGGACGCGAAGAAGAAGTCTCGCAGTCTCGAGAGCCAGATCAGCGATCTGGAGACAAAAGTCTTGGAGTCCGAGACCCTCATCCTCGAGGCGCAAGAGTCCCGCGAAGCCGCCATGCAAGACAAGGACACGTCTACCAAGCGTGAGTCGGGGATGAAGACGAGGCTTGACGGTGCGGAAAAGAAACTCGCAGACGCCCGCTCCGACATGGACGCCGCCGCGAAGGTCGCCGAGGCGACCTCTCAAGAGCTCGCAGCGAAGCTCGATGAGCTCGAGCATACGCTGTCCGCTGCCCAAGGCACGATCGAAGAATTGACTCAAACCAGCGCGGCGCAACAAGACGAGAACGCCTCGCTCGCGGAGCAATTGACCTCCTCCGCGACGACCTCCGAAGCCAGCGCAGCGAAGATCCAGGAGCTGCAAGCCGAACTTGAAGCGGAGCGTGCCACTCTCGCAACGGAGCTGGACGCCGCCGAGAAAAAATTAAATGAGACCATCGCTCAGCTAACCGAGACGCACGCAGACAGCGAGCGCGAATCCATCGAGCGCGCGCTCAGAGAGGCCAAGGATGGATTTGCGAAGAGCGAGGCGGCCAGCCTCTCCGCCATCGACGAGCTTCGGGCGCAGAGCGCGGAGCAGCTGTCAAGCGCACACGAGGCCCGGGACGCCGCGATGGAGGAACTCAAGGCGAAGCACGCCACCGCAATGGAGGAGCTCAACGCCACACACAGCCAAACGCTCTCATCTGCGCGGGAGGCCCGAGAGGCTGCTGACGCCGCGGCGGACGCGAAGCTCACAGCGAGCCAAGCCAAGTGCGAAGAACTCGAAGACGAGCGAGACCTTGCCAAGACGGAGGCGCGAGCCGCCGCGCGACAGCTGGAGGATTCAGAGATCGAGCGTGCCGAGATCGAGACACGCGAGAAGGCGCTCACCCGACAGTTGACCGCTCGAGAAGAGGCCCTGACCAGGGCCCAGCAGGCCATCGCGGTCGCCTTCAAGGTCCTTGATTCGTGAGCGTCAACGTCTACGGCGACACCTCGAATCTGAAGGCGTCTCAGGCGCGGTCGCTCGAGAAGTTTGCAGCGCGGAAGTTGTCCCCCGAACAAATTGTTGGGCCGACGCTCGCCAAGGATCTGTTGATGCTCTCGCGGGAGCTCAACCGCCAACTAGGGTTGTTCATTGACCGCCGCGGAGGTGTCGAGCGAGTCATCGTGGGCGATGCGCACGCGCTCCAACTGCCCGAGTTCGCCCGAGTCCGGGGCGCGGACGGGCGTCTCCGAGGCGTCCGACTCCTCTTGACTCATCTGCTCCCCGAGGCGCTCAACCGCGAGGAGCTCGCCGATCTCGCCAAGCTTCGCCTCGATTGCATCGCCGCCATCCACGACGGACCCTCAGGAATCCAAGTCGACCTCGCGATGCTCGGTCCGAGCACGAAGGGGGAGGCCTTCACGGTCCGCACGTGGCCCCGCGCGCCCCTGGCAATCCTCAACCGGCTTGAGGACCCACGGATCGCTAGAGACGGGCTCCCGGTCCCCCTCGACCTTCACATTCGTGAGACCGAGACCGCCTTGGTGGCCGCGACGGCCACCGCGAGAGAGGAGCGCTCCGGGACGCGCGCGCTCGCGCTGATGGTTCACCGGGGTGGTCCAGAAACCGACACCCGCGCGGCCGAGCTTAAAGAGCTTTGCCGCACCTCCGGCGTGCACCTCCTCGAGATTGTGAAACAGCGCCGGCAGCGGGCGGACTCACGCACCTACTTTGGAAAAGGCAAGCTACGCGAGGTGTTGATCTACGCGCTTGAGCAAGATGCTGAGGTGCTGATCTGTGACACCGACCTGAGCCCGTCTCAGGCCAAGGAGATCGCCGCCCAGACCGATCTGAAGGTGATTGACCGGACCATGCTGATCCTGGACATCTTCGCGCAGCACGCCCAAAGCTCCGACGGGAAGCTGCAAGTCGAGCTCGCGCAGCTTCGCTACCGGCTGCCACGCATGGTCGGTCGCGGCACCATGATGTCTCGGCTGGCGGGCGGGATCGGAGGACGAGGGCCGGGCGAGTCCAAACTCGAGATCGATCGCCGACGCGCGCAGTCTCGCATCACCGAACTTGAGCGACGCCTGGCGAATATGCAGAAGCGCCGGAACCAGCGTCGGGCGCAGCGCCGCCGCGCGAATGTACCCGTGGTCGCCATCGTCGGTTATACGAACGCTGGAAAGTCGACGCTGCTCAACACGGTCACGCAGTCCGAAGTGCGAGCTGAGAACCTGCTCTTCGCGACGCTTGATCCCACCGTCCGCAGGGTTCGCTTCCCACGAGAACGAGAGATCGTGATGCTCGACACGGTTGGGTTTATCCGTGATCTCCCCCCTGCCCTTATGCAGGCGTTCGGCGCGACGCTTGAAGAGGTGAGCTGCGCGGACTTGCTGCTTCACGTGGTCGACCTGACAGACCCTGATCAAACCAGCCAAATACAAACCGTCGAACAGATCTTGGCAGAGCTGGACGCGTCGGACATTCCGCGGTTTATCGTGTTCAATAAATGCGACGCACTCGGTGACGCCGCTCAGTCCCGCGACACCTCCAGCTTAGGAGTCACCGCGCCGACCGCCAAGGGAATGCGTCGATTTTTCATCAGCGCGGTCGACCGTCGGAGCAC
>CALKDV010000429.1 GCA_938084085.1 uncultured Nannocystaceae bacterium | reverse complement strand
GCCGGGCTGCTCGCCTCCGGCGCGAGACCCCCCGCGGACCTCCTCGTCACGAGCCGCCGCGAGGCCAGGCGCGAGAGCCTCGCGACCACCTCCGGCGTCCAAGCCCTCGAAGACAACCGCGCCGCCATCGAGGGCGCCGAGATCGTGTTGTTGTGCCTCAAGCCCAAGGGCGCGCTCGAGCTCTTGTCCGATCCCGCCATCGTCACCGCCCTCGAGGGGAAGGTGATCGTGTCCATCGCCGCCGGCGTCACCCTCGCACGCCTGCGAGAGCGCTGCCCCGCCTCGGCCTGTGTGCGCGCCATGCCCAACACCCCCTGCACCGCGGGCAAGGGCATGACCGTCCTCGCGCGGGCGCCAGGTGTTTCGGACGCCCAGCTGGAATCGGTCCACGACATCTTTTGCGCCGTCGGCCGCTGCATCGAGCTCGACGACGCCCACATGGACGCCGTGACAGCCCTTAACGGCAGCGGACCTGGCTTCGTGTACGTGATGATCGAGGCGCTCACAGACGGGGGCGTCATGATGGGGCTCCCGCGAGACCGGGCCGTGGAGATCGCCGCCGCGGTCTTCGAAGGCGCCGCGAGCATGGTCCTCGCGAGCGGTGCCCACCCCGCCGCGCTCAAAGACGATGTCACAACGCCCGCTGGCTGCACCATCGCCGGACTCTTGACCATGGAGGACGGCCGGATTCGCTCGGTCCTCGCCCGCACGGTCCAAGAGGCCGCCTCGGTGGCCTCAAAGCTCGGCGCGGACCCGTCGAAGGCCTCCGTTAATGGCGACGATTAGGCCCCCCACAGCCAAGCGCCGTCGCGGGACGCGACGCTCCTTATTCGTCATCAGAGCCGTCATCATCGCTCACCGAAGGTCCACGGCGCACCGGTCTTCGACCTCGTCGCAGGCTCCTGCGAGACGCGTCTGCGTCATTCGTGGACCCATCCTTTTGCGGTGTCGAGGGACGAGCCGGAGAATCAAACAGCGATCGTGACGACGCGATCTCCTCGCGTCGGGCACCCTCACCACCGGCGCGCACGGGCTCCGCATCCACGCCACCGCGCAGTTTGGAGAGCATGGAATTCCTAGCCTCGTTCCCACCCAACGCGCCCAGCGGGTCCAAGCCGCCCCTGTCTTGAGATGAACGCCTCCGCTCTCCGCGCGCGCGCACGGACCGACTCACCGCCTCTCCGAGGCGTTGCGAAGACAGCGACACGCTCCCTTCACTCTGGCCCTTCTCATCAGCCTCCTCATCGAGCGCATCCAGGCTCAAGCGCTCATGGGTGTTGGACTCGCGTGAACCTACCGGCGCGTGGGAGTCGGTGGGCTCCACGAGCCGTGTGTGTGTGACCTCGGGGGGCGACGAGTCGGTGACGCGATCTTCGTGGCCCACTTCGCCGGTGGCGTCGCCAGGGGCGTCGGCGATGGCGGAGATCCACCCTGAACCACTTCCCATGGAGGGTACCTCCGACCCCGAAGATGCGCGTGGAGCCGGGGGGTCTTCAAACCCCGTGAAGGATCTAGCGTGGTCGTGGGACGCTTCGCTTCCGCCGAATTCTGACTGTGATTCGAGGGGAGGGGTGCGCTCCGACTCTGCCGGATCCACGACGCGCGACGGGGCTCTCGAGGTGCTCTCGGTGAGCACCTCGGTGAATCCCGCCACCGCGGACGCGCCGGCATCACCGTCAGCGTCATCGGGCGCGCCGCTCCACGCGGGTTCGTACTCCTCCGCCTCAAGCCCGATCACGGCGGGCCTCCAACCGAGGTGTGTACGCACCTCGAGCTCCATCCCGAGGGCCTTGACGAGCTTGAAGTACTGACTGCGCGAGACGGGTTCGTTCAACACATGGAACTCTTGCCCCTCGAGTCCCACGCATCCGAGGCAATAGGTGCACGACACGCACTCCACGCACAGCAGGAGATAGCGGCTGTCTTCGCATCCCCGACAGTCTCGAAGGTGACTCGACGCGTCGCACTCGACGCTGCGAACCGCGTGCGTGCACGACACGCACTCCACGCACTCCTCGCAGTACGTACAGTCCTCACAGTCCCTACAGGCCGCGCAAAACCGACACCGGCGACAGCCCTCACAGCCCACGCAGTCGAAGTTGCCGCCCTGGCCCGCGTCGTCGCCTGCCTCATCCGACGGCGTCTGCGCCTCCGCGAGCGCCACCAAGCGGGTCATGAGTTCGTCGAGATCCACCTCGGTGAATCGTGCCACGGTTTCGACCTAGCTTCCAAAGGGCTTGTTGGGGTAGGCTGCCTCGCCGTGCTCCCCCGTTGCCTCGCCCTCACCCTCGCCGCCCTCGCCCTGGCGGCCTGTCAGCCAAAAATCGGCGATCCGTGCGTGCGCGCCGTGGACTGCAGCATCCGTGGCGAGCGCCAGTGTGATCTCTCCAACGCTCCCTTCAACTCCAAGGGAGAAGGGGAGTGCACCATCGAGAACTGCGCATACGGCACGTGCCCGTCTGAGGGGACCTGCGTCGCGGCCTACGGTTCGGCCTTTTTGACCGTCGCGTGTGATCCCGCGCGGGAGGACACCTGGAGCGAGGCCCAAGACGGCGAGGCGCTCCCTCCACTCGACCTCTGCTCCGCCGACGAGCTCTGCCTCCCCGAGGGGCTGTGCGGCTACATCCTAAGCGTCCGCACCAGCTGCCGACTCAAATGTAAAAAAGACTCTGACTGTCGCAGCGGCTACGAGTGCCGCGCCACGGGCAGCGGCGGCGTTTACATCTCCCCGAACCCGGACAATCCGTCCACGCTGCTCTCGGGGAAAATCTGCATGCCAGACCCAGACGGTTAGCCGTTGATGGCGCTCCGCGCATCATGCGAGCATGGTGACCTGGCCGACCTCGCGGCCGCGTAGACCTACTCCGTGGCCACTATCGGCGGGCGCTGCGTCTCAGCTCTCAAAAAATCGAACGATCCCTCACGGGTTGTCTTGGCACGCCGCGTGCTCTTAGACGCCCCTCGATCGATGTCATGTCTGGATGGAATTCACCTCCCGACACGGCGTCGTGTTGATGCAAAGGAATCATCGTCATGAAAAAAATCAAAACTCTTCTCCTCTCTTCGGTGTTCGCCCTCACGGCCGTCGCCGCTGTCTTCACCCCATATGCGGACGCACACGCCCGCGTCCCTGGGACATCCTCCGACAAAGGCTCCCTCGTCGTCGCCACCTCCGAGACGCTCGGCGCACGTGAAACTACGGCGGGCGCTCACATCAACTTGGAGTTCCTCGGCGACGCGGTGGCTCCCGCGTCCACACAAACCGACCCGTCCAAGAAGGAGCGGCCGACCCCGCAATTTCAAGGACAGCTCAATATCAACACCGCCACCTCCGCCCAGTTTCAGTTGCTGCCCGGTGTCGGCCCCGCCATCGCCGGTCGAATCCTCACCTACCGCGAAAAGCGGAGCTTCGCAGACCCCCTCCAGCTGCTACGGGTGAAGGGAATTGGGAGGAAGACCCTCGAAAAGATCCGCCCCTATTTATCGCTCAAGGGCGACAACACCCTTCGTTTGCTGCCCTGAGGGCAGGCAGGTCGGCGACGTCGCTCCACGGTAACGTGGAGCCTCGTCGCTGGCCCCGCGCGATCGGATCATGATGTCGAGGTGCGACCCGCTTCTCGGCGGGTGTTTTTTCCGACCTCGCGCGCACGTGGTCGCGATGCCTGCTAGCCTGCTCGTGTGGTGCCTTCGTCCCGGCGCAGCCGTCTGTTCTTCACCGCACAAGACCGCGTGCCGAGGCCGCCCCGCGCGCGTCGGCAGGGCTTCACGCTCGGCGGGGCCCGTACCCGCGCGCTGATATTGCTGATGGCGAGTGTTGTCGCGAACGCGGGCTGCCACCCACGGAATGTCCGCGCACCCTACCAAGACGCCCCCCCAAACCCGACCATGCTGCTGCGCAGCGACCAGCCACCCATCGAGGCCATCCAGGTCCCGAAGGCAAAGGTCCGGCAGCGGGCCGGGAGCGCCACGCTCATGTTTTCAGCGCAACGACCTGATCGTTTCGTGGGCACCGTTCAAATTGCGGGGAATGAGCTGGTGTCCGTGGCCCTTCGACCAGATCGCTACGAGCTCCGCCAACCCGCCGGGCGGCCGAGCCTCCGGGGGTTTTACGACGGTCCACCGTCACCGTGCGCCATCGCTGCGCTGCTCGGTTTGCCCATGGAGCCGAAGGTCCTCGTGTCGATGCTCTTGGGCGACGCCCCGGTGATCGTATCCCCAGCGCAATCCATCGAGGGACATGCGCAGCGGTGGGAGCGCGCGTACCCAGGGCATGAAGTTTTGGTGCTCGAAGAGGACGACCTGCGTCAAGAGCTTCGGTTTCGATGGATCTCCAAGGCGTGGCATTTCGCCGGCACATCCGTCTATCGCCGGGACAACGACCGATGGGCGCCCGTCTTCAGCATCGCCCATCGCGACTTCGAGTCCTTTGGGGAGAGGCACCTCGCCACCCGTATGGACATCACCTCCAACGATCACACCGGCGAATCGCAGACCGTTAAGATCCACCTGCTCGATGTGAACGTGAACCCCGCCTCGTTGCGTCGCGAATCATCTTTAAACGCGTCAACC
>CALKDV010000428.1 GCA_938084085.1 uncultured Nannocystaceae bacterium | reverse complement strand
GCCCCACGAAACCCCGCCGTGTCCACGAGGGTCAACGCCTTGCCTTCCCACTCGCACGCCACCTCCACGTAGTCGCGCGTCGTCCCAGGGACCTCCGCTACGATCGCGCGGGCAGATCCAACGAGCGCATTAAATAGCGCGCTCTTTCCCGCGTTGGGCGGGCCCGCGAGCACCACACGCAGTCGACTTCGCGCGCGCATGCCCTGCGCGAATCGATCGAGCCAGGCCGACACCTCACCTCTAATCACTCCACACCGCACTCCCCACGCCACCACCTCTTCGTCGGCGAGATCCTCCGGGAATCCAATGGCGCCCTCCACCATCGCGCGAAGTTCCGCCACGGCGTCACGAACCCGCGTGACCTCCCGGGTCAGCTCGCCGGACATGAGGCGCCGACCGTGCTCAAGCTCTGCCTCAGTTTGTGCGCCGATCACCGCGGCGATTCCCTCCGCTTGATCGAGGGTCAACCGCCCGTGTTCAAAAGCCCGCCGCGTGAAGTCTCCAGCGCCCGCCGGCGTCGCTCCCGCGGCGATCAACCAGGCGACCACGCCCTGCACGTTCCGCTCTCCCGCGTGAACGTGCAGCTCCACCACGTCTTCCCCCGTAAAGGATCGAGGCCCAGGCATCCACAACACCAGCGCCTCCTCGCACCGACCACGCTCGCGCACGTCGGCAGCCACTCCGTCGGAGGTCACGGCCGCGATCGTGCGCACGCTCGCCTGCCGAGGCGCTGGCATCGCCCCTCGCACGACTCGCCCAGCGATGCCTCGCGCGTCGGGACCGCTGAGCCGAATAATGGCGACGCCCCCGTCGGGGGTGCCCGTCGCGATCCCGACCAGCGTCGAGCGCACCGCACCCTGGGGCGCCGTCACTCGCTAGCCTTCCGCGTTGGCGAACACCACCACGTGCCGGCGGCGCCCCTCACCCTCGGACTCGGTCCGGAGGCCGGCCTCGGCCATGGCCATGTGGACCACGCGACGCTCCATGGCGCTCATGGGCTCGAAGTGATGGGGCTTGCCGGACGATTTCACCTTCGCAGCGACGCCGTCGGCGAGCTCCTTGAGGCTGTCCTCGCGGCGGGTGCGATATCCGCCGACGTCCAGCGTAATCCGCATGCGCCCGAGGCCCTCCGCTTGAAGCACGCGCAAGGCGAGGTATTGCAGGGCGTCGAGGGTGGAGCCGTGTCGACCGATCAGCAGGCCCTCTTCGTCCGAGCCGCAGTTCAAGTCGCAGTGCAGACCGTCCTCCTCAAGGTCGATGTCGACCTCGACATCAACGCCGAGCATGCCGAGCACCGATTCCAAGAACGAGCGAACCACGGGGACCGCCTTCGTGATTCGGTCGGTCAGGTCCTCGGCGGTGGTGGAGGTGTGAGCGGTTGTATTTTCTTCTGACATGAAAACCTTTAAGAGGCCTCGGCCTTGGCTGCGTCGTCGTTCGCCTGCGGGCGGACGATCGCCAACGTCTGAATCACCCCGATGACGGTGCTGGCAAAGATATACACCGTCAAGCCGGCAGGCAAGAAGAGCATCATCACCGTAAAAATGACCGGCATGAGCGTCTGCATCATCTTCGCCTGCTCGTTGTCTGCGGCCGGTGTTGGCTGCAATTTGGTCTGGAGATACATCACCGCGCCCATCGCGAGCGGCAAGATAAAGTAGGGATCTTGCGAGGTGAGGTCGGGGACCCACAAAAACGGCACATGATACAGCTCCACCGCCGCCTGCAAGCTCGCATACAACGCGATGAACACGGGAAACTGCAGCAGCAAGGGTAGGCAGCCGGCCAGCGGGTTCGCCCCCGCGCGCGCCATGACCGCTTGCATCTCCTGATTTTGCTTCAGCTTGTCGTCTTTGTACTTTTCCTTCAGCGCCGTGAGCTCGGGCTGAATTACCTTCATCGCCTTCATGCTCTTCATCTGCTTGAGGGTCAACGGCAACATGGCGATACGCACCACCACCGTCAGCAAGATGATCGCCACGCCCCACACGCCGGTGAGCCCATAAAACCACCGCAGCATGCTCAGCATCCAACCGCCGAGCACCTCGCTGAGGGAGCCGAACCATCCCCAGTCGATGGCGCGCTTGAGCGACACGCCCTCGACGGCGCCAAACTGCATCAAGTCATTCTCGAACTTCGGCCCCAAAAAGAGCCCGAACCGGTAGGTGCGCGTGGCGCCTGGGTCGACGGTCTCTTTGCCGCCTAGCAGCGTGCTGTATTGGGTGCGGTCGTCCTCGGTGTTCATCGCGCACCCGACTCCGCTGAAGCCATCGGGGACGATCACTTGCGCGAAGAAGTTCGTGCTCACGCCCGTCCACTGCGTCGGCGCCATGGACCGCTGCTCCTCCCCGGGCACGGCATCCTCGCCTCCGCCACCAAAGGGGTTGCAGCCGCCCCCTCCAAAGTCGGTCGTGTCGCGGTCCTCCATCTCCTCACCTTGGGAGCAGAGGGTGCGGTGAATGTCGTAGCGGTCTTCTTCTCCGCTCGCGCCGAGCCTGGTGACCAGGTTAAGGCGGTGCGTCTTGGGGACCGGCCCCTTGTTCGTCACCGTCACGACATACTCCGCCTCGTAGCCCTCCGTGAGGGTGAGGCGCTGGGTGACCTCGGCCGACGCGCTGGACTGCGAAACCGTGACGCTGCGCTCATCGAGGGCGGTCACGTGCTGGGGAGCGTCGCGCAGGTCGAGCTGGTTGCCGTCGCCGTCGAATTGCAACTCGAGGGTGCGGTGATTACCGAGCAAAAAGAGGTCTGCGACCTCGCCGTCCGCCCGTTCAAACTGCTCCCCAAGAATCTCAATATTTGAGATGAGACCTTGACCCGCGTTCGTGACGTCGAGGACGAGCTTGTCTCCTACGAGTTTGCCCTCACGGCGCTCAAACACCTGGGCTGGGGCCGCGACGTCTTCCGCCGCTGCGATCACCTTTGCGTCGGCGGTCTCGGGGTCCTTGGGCTTCACGACCTCTGCAGATTTCTCTGGCGCGACCGCTGCCTCCGGTCCTTGTGTTTCCTCCGGCGGCACCGGCGGGAACGCCAGGTTCCATCCGGTGATCATCAACAACGAAAGACCGCTGAAGATCAGCATCCGCTGCGTAAAGCTCATGTCCTCAAGTGCCATTGTCGCTCGTCGTCGTTCCCGCGCGCAGGTCTACACCAATGTGTCCGCCGCGTCTTCTTTGAGCGCACGCCCTCGTGAGAGCGCCGCGCGTGGCGGAGGATCGTAGCCCCCCTCGTTGAATGGGTGGCAGCGTGCCACACGTCGCGCGGAAAGCCATCCTCCGCGGACTAGACCATGCTCACATAGGCAGTGCGCCGCGTAGTGAGAGCAGGTCGGGCTGAATCTGCACCGGGGGCCGAGCAGCGGAGATATCCAGCGCTGGTAACCGCGCAAAACCCACAACAGCGGCAGCACCCACGCGCTCGCGTAGCGATCTGGTCGCTCGGCGAGACTTGGCTCCTCCACCGGGCTGGTCATGGGCGTCCTCGAGGTGCGAGCTGGCCCGCGAGCGCGTCAAAGTCGGCGAGCACCTCTGCGTAGGAGACGCGTGCCGCGTTGCGCTTCGCCACAAACACGAAATCCATGCCGATCGGGAGCTCGCCGCGGCGATGTCGAAAAACTTCACGCACCCGCCGCTTAACCGCGTTGCGCCGGACGGCATTCCCCACCTTCTTGGTCACTGTGATCCCGAGACGTTGCGAAACTTCGTCCTCTTGAACACGCGGGCGTCCAGAGGTGAAGACCATAAAAAACCGGACGTGGGTCTTCGCGCCACGTCGTTGGACGCGCAGAAAATCCCGGCGCTTTTTCAGTCTCCAACGGGCGCCGTACCGGCGCCGGAGGTCACTTGCCACCCGTGGACACAGTCAGTCGCTTGCGACCTCGACGGCGTCGGGCCGCGATGATCTTGCGGCCGTTCTTGGTGCTGTTGCGTGCCCGGAATCCGTGGGTGCGCTTACGACTGATGTTGGAAGGTTGGTACGTGCGTTTCATGGCGTTGGCTCGCTTTCCGGCGAGGAAAAAAATGTGTGCGGCGAGGTGTTTCCCGCCTCCGTACGACGATCGACCGATCGGTTCTTGCCGTCGTTGGGTCGCGATCTCTAGCAACGGCTCCGAGGGCTGTCAAACCCTCTTCGAAGCCCACGCGGCGCTGATCGCGGAGGAGTCGACGGCACGTTTCCCCGCTCCGTGCGTCGCCGGCGTCGGCCGGCTTCGGATCGAGTCCGTGGTGCCTGATCAATCGTTCACTCGAACGTCCCGCCAACCGCGCTGAGCCTCGAAAAAGCCCCTTGATGACTGACCGTTTGGCACGACCATCCTCCTGGTCCCGAAGCCGCAACTCACCGCCCGCTAAAACCCGCATGACAAGCGAACTTCCGGCGCTTGAAACTCGGAAATCGGCTCGACATGCGGGCGCTCCCGCAGTCCCAAGAATGTGAACATAAATTCACAAGTGAATTCAATATCTTACTTTCCCTCCGGGGAAAACTCGCCAGCTGCTGTCTAAAAAACACTCACGGCGGATTTTTTTTTCCCTCATGATTTCGGCCTCTTGAAAAACTGTCGTCCCCCGGATCTTGCGGCTCAC
>CALKDV010000427.1 GCA_938084085.1 uncultured Nannocystaceae bacterium | reverse complement strand
CAGACCCCGCCGTGCTTGGTCGACCAGATCTCCGCTTCAAGCGTAAAGCTCGAGCGCCCGATCTTCGTGCAAGAGGTCTTCACGATGAGCGGGTCGGGGAATCCCACCGGCTGACGGTAGTTGACTGTCATGGTCGCCAGGATCGGTCCAACGTGGCCGTCCTCCACCGCCGCGTGCGAGATCCCCTCAATCCCCACCGCCTGAAAATACTTCATGCGAGCGTTCTCGAAGAAGCGCAGATACACCGCATGGTTCACATGCCCGAGCGCGTCCAGATCCACCCACGATGGCTCGTCACGCACCGTGAATGGGCTTGCGAGATCGCCAGGGACCCCATACCCCTCTGGAATATCTGTGTGTTCACGAATGCTCATCGCGTGCTCCATGCTCCAAATCCAGGTTGTACCACCCTTCGCGAGGTCTCGACCCCTCGAGGGGTCGTCCCGCGCCGTACGTCCGCACGTCCCCCGATCACGGGAGCGTCCGCGGCCCCGGGATATCGACCCCGTAGCGGATCGCCGGGGGGGGTTGGGCCCCGGGTGGATACGGGAGCACCAGCGCCGCCCGCAACACAACGCCAGAGGTTAACAAGATCAACGCGGGAAGTAGCACCGAGAGCGCGCGCCGTTTTTTGAGACCCTGGAGACAGCGCACGCCCGCAAACAGTCGAAACGCGAGCCAGATTGTCAGCACGGCGAACGCGATGCTCCACGTCGTCGGCGTCACCCATCGGTAGCTCGCGAGGACATCCAACACACCATACAGAAGTGAGACGGGGACGAAGGCCAAGCCCGTCGCCCTCATGGTAATCCCCATCGAGCGTGGCGCGCCGCCGGTGAGGACCAACACCACGTGAGCCACGATGCCTGCCATAAAATATACGAGCGGGATGCCCAGGGGCATCATTAACAACAGCCACACACGAAGCGAGTGGACAAAGAATGATGGCATGAAGGCATCCATCAAGCTGCCCGCGGAGACTTGAGCGTTGCTAAACGCGACAGCTCCCGCGACCCAAGCACCTCCTCCAGACGCGCCCGCCACGGCCTGCGCGCCGCGAAGCTCACCGTGCACGCTCGCCCCGAAGACTAAAAAAATCGGCGCGCTACAAAGCAACCACGTCGGCCACCGCACCGCCCACATGAGACGAACCACCGACGCGTGCCCCACGGGTTCTCGAATCGTCAGGGTCCGCGAGAACGGGCGCCGCATCAAGAGCAGCAGCGACTCCCACCAGCGACCGAGATCCCGCCGGGTTGGGTCCTCCAATGGCAGATAGCCGCAGTCGTAGGCCCGCGGCGGTCGTCGCTCCAGGGGGCGCACCGCGTCCGTCGCCGCTGTCGTAGGGAGGCTCGTCACCGCGCGCTACAATACCTGAAAACACGCGGGACTCCAGGCTCGAGCCGCGCCGCGCTTCACCGACCCCTCAGGCCGCTCCGTGACCCGACAGGGTGCCCGTCTCCGGGCCCGTCGCCCCCTTTGTCGAGCGGGCGCCTCGAGCGGAGTCCTGGTCTAACCCCGTGAGATCCCATCGCGCGACGATCCCGAGGACCCGCCCCCAGCACCGCCACGGCATCGCGCCCTGCCGTCGATCGAAGGTCTCGCGCCCGCCGGTGTCAGTCCTCGTCTTCGCCCGCGTCGACCGCCTCGATGCGGACCGTGGTGATCTTTTTCTCATCTGCCGCGAGCACCTTAAAGCGAAGCTCGTGGGCGACGAAGACCGAACCCGCCCGCGGCATCTCACCCGCGAGGCGAGTCAAGAAATCTCCGACGCTCTCGACTCCCTCGAGCCCTTCAAGTTCATCTTCGTCGAGTCGAAAGCGCTCTTGCACTTTGACGAGGGGGTCTTGCCCGTGGAAGAGGTTGCTGGCCTCGCTCGAGCCAGACGATGATCCCGCGTCCTCATCGGTCTCATCAAAAATCTGTCCCACGATCTGTTCGAGGACATCTTCGAGCGTGACCACCCCCACGGTGTGCCCGGCGTCATCGACGACGACCGCAAGATGCGAGCGCTGCTCCTTGAATCGCTTGAGCAGATCCAACACCAGGATGCTCTCGCTCACAAACATGGGTCGTCGAATGATGTTCCCCAACGTCTCCGCCCCCTCGTCATGGTCGACGCCGCCCACGAGTTGCTTGATGTGCAAGATCCCCCGAATGTCATCATGGCCGCCTTTGTATACGGGGAGGCGACTGTGGCCGGAGTCCCTCGCCGCGCGTCGAATCTCTTCAAGCGGCGCTCCAAGTTCCACCATCGTCACCCTCGTGATGGGCACCATGATCTCACGGACGTGCTTTCCCTCGAAGCTGAACACCTTGCGCAAAAGGACCGCCTGATCCGTGCGAATAGAGCCCTCCGCCCAGCCCTTGCGGACGAGAAAGTCGAGTTCCCCAGTCGTGACATCCATGGAACCGTCAGCCTCGGGCCTCGCGCGCCGCAGCACCCACTGGGTCACCCCGGACAGCGCCGCGGTGATTGGGTAGGTGAGTCGGCCGAAGACGTGCAGAAGCCTCAGGACGGGGATCGCGATCGTGCTCGAATACTGACGACCGACCGCCTTGGGGACGATCTCACCGAAGACCAAGAGCAGCGCCGTGCTGACGATGACGGCGATGGGCACGGACCAACTCTCTTGGGGTCCGCCTTCGAAGATTCGAATGGCGAAGGCGGTCGCCGTCGCTCCAAGCATCGTGTTGAAGATGTTGTTGCCGAGGAGGATGGTCGACAACACCCACACCGGGCGATCCACCCACGTGGCGATCACCCGACCGTCCCGGCCGCCCTCATTTTTGACGCGCTCGGCCCGACGCATGTCGTAGCTGGTGATGGCGGTCTCGCTGCCCGAGAAAAACATGCTGAAGATCAGGCACAAGGCAATGACCAGCAGCGAGAGGATGTCGCTGTCATTCATCGCGACACCTCAGAAAAACTCGCGACAGCGTCCGCGCCGCTCGCCCTCGGCGTGTCGCCAAGCGCGGGACGCAAAGGAGGAGGTTCAGGGTCTTCTGCCGCGAGGTCGTTGGACACGGTCTGATGAGTATAACTCATTCGCGAACCAGCGCAGTCCCCCGAGCGCCCGGGCTCCGGGCCTCACCTGCGAGGTCCCCCGGGCCTGCGCCGAGGATGTGAACGGCGGAAATCCCCTGTTCCAGGTGCGCGAACGCCTCCTGTACCTTCGGAATCATCCCATCCACGATGACGCCGTCGGCAATGGCCTCCTCGGCCGCTTGCGGAGTCAGACGAGCGATTCGGGTGGTCGGGTCGTCCTTGTCCCGGAGGACGCCAGGGACCCCTGTCATCAAGAACAGATGATCCACACCGAGGTGGGCGGCGAGGGTGCTCGCCACGGTGTCCGCGTTGATATTGAAGACAGCGCAGGCCTCCGACTCGTCACGGCTGTCGGGCGCGACGCCCAGTGAATTCACCACCGGCGTAAACCCCCCCTCCCAGAGATGCTCGATGATCTCCGCCCGAATCTCCACGATCTCTCCCACCAAGCCAAAGTCCACGGGCGTCGACTCCCCCGGCACATCGATCGGCGGGCGACGGGTGGCGGAGACGAGCCCATCGCTCACCCCAGACAGGCCCACCGCCCGAAGGTTCGTGGCCCGCGCCGCGGCGAGGACGGTCACGCTAACCTCCCCCGCGAGGATTTGCGTCATCACTTGCAGCGTAGACTCATCGGTCACGCGCCGCCCGGCGACCTTGCGTGTCTGCAGCCCCAAGCGGGCTTGGAGCGCGCTCGCCTGCGGTCCTCCGCCGTGGACCAGGACGAAACGCCATCCCTCTGCTGCGAGCACCTGCACGTCACGGAGCACGGCGAGCAACATCGCGGTGTCTGCGACCACGTCGCCTCCAAACTTTAATACAGCGGTCTTCATCGCGAACTCCCGGACGGCGGCGCGGTTACGGCCACATCGCAGGCGCGTCGATGCCCTCTCCCGAAGGCCGACCAAACATAAGGTTCATGGATTCGACAGCTTGACCCGCGCCGCCCTTCACGAGGTTGTCGAGGGCGGTCGAGATTACACACGTCCGCACGCCATCGTGGGCGTCGCCAAGCTGCAGGCTGAGATCCACCCACATACTGCCCTTCACAGCCACGACTTCCGCGCCGCGTTGTCCGAGCACGCGGACGAAGGCCGAATCCTTGTAATAGGCCTCATACATCGCCACCAGTTCATCAGCCGTCAGCGACTCGGGTACTTCCACGAAGCTGTTCGCCAAAATACCGCGAGTGAGTGGCGCCGAGACCGGGACAAACTGCACGCGGACGCTCTTGGAGGCCCCCGCGTCGCGCAGG
>CALKDV010000426.1 GCA_938084085.1 uncultured Nannocystaceae bacterium | reverse complement strand
AAAGATCGAGGTGGCCCGCGCCGCCGTAGACAACCTGCTGGGGAATATGAACCCCGCCGACCCGCTCGCCCTGGTGGCCTACGGGTACCGCCGCAAGGGCGACTGCGAGGAGATCGAGGTGCTCGCCCCCGTGGGGAGCCCGCACGCAGAGACCCGCGACGGCGTCGCCGACCTGACGCCCACGGGCCAGACGCCGCTCACCGACGCCATCACGCAGATGGCCACCCACCTCGAGAGCGCCACCACGCCCGCGCACATCGTGCTGCTCACGGACGCCGAGCCGGGTTAAGGAGCACGCCGACAAGAAAAACGCCCTAGGGCGCCACCACGAGCACGGTCATCATGCCGCCCTCCGCGTGCGGCAAGATGTGGCAGTGGGTCATCCACTCGCCCTCGTTGTCCGCGAGTACGCCAAATCGCACAGTCTGCGCGATTCCGACGTTGAAGGTGTCCACCATAGTCTGCACGGCGGGCGGCTCCCCATCCACACTGAGCACCTCCATCACGAGGCCGTGCATGTGAAATGGATGCGCAGAGAAAGAGATGTTGCGCACCTCGATGACCTGCCACGTGCTCATGGGCACCGCGTAGGGCGTGATGTCGGGGAACTGCTCGCCGTTGATGGCCCAGGTGTCGGTGCTCACGTCGCCTTGCAGCGAGTAGACGATGTCGGTGTAGAGCGGATCCGGGGTGGGCGTCGCGCCGGAGAACGCCCACGCGCTCGTGGCCGGCGCGGTCGGGGGAGACGCCACGGTCATCAGCCGCTGCGCCGGCTCCACCTCGGTCTGTCCGTACGGGGACGACGCTACCGCGGTCACGTCGACGCTGCCACCGGCGGCGTCGAACCGCTCAAGGTCGAGTCGGTCCCCGGGCACGAGCACCTCCAGGGCGTCCTTGGGCGCCGCCAGGACGCCCTGCCCCGCCGCCACCTGCCGTGTGCCCGGCCAGTCAAGCTCGAGATATCCGGCGTTGGCGACGTTCACAAATCGCATACGCGTCGAACCGGCGTCGGGAATCTCCAGCACGCCGTCCTCCACCCCGTTGACCGTCCAGCGCATGTCGCTGCCGTGCAGTCCGTGCTGCGGCTCGTTCGCGTCCTCCGCCCACGAGTCCATCACGAACACCCAATCGTGGTCCACGGCGGGCTCTGCGGGGTCCTCCACGATCAGCGCGCCGTACAGGCCAAGATCCACCTGACGCGCCGTGTCGAAGTGGGGGTGATACCAAAACGTCCCAGCCTGCGAGAGCGTGAAGGTGTATTCAAAGGTAGCGCCAGGATCGATGGGACTCTGCTTCCACGTGACCCCGTCCATATTCCACGGGGTCTTCAGACCGTGCCAATGGATCGTGGTAGGCACCTCGAGGTCGTTGGTCACCTGTACGCGGAGCGTGTCCCCCACCTTCGCGCGGATCGTAGGGCCGGGCGTGCTGCCGTTGTAGGCGTAGCCGTCCACGCTCTCGCCGTGGATCGTCAACGTGGCGGGCGCGGCGACCAACGCCACCTCCACCACGTTGGGTGCGGGATCGAGGTCCTCGGCGTCCGGTGGCTGCGGCACGGCGGGGCGCGGCTCCCCGTCTCCGTCTCCATCTCCATCTCCATCTCCATCTCCATCTCCGTCTCCATCTCCGTCTCCGGACGCGTCGGCTGTTGTCGCGTCACCTCCGCCGTCATCCGAGGCAGCCGGCGCCTCGCCGCACCCGACGAGCAGCGCGATCAAGACCGCGCTCACCATCTCGCTGAAACGCGCGCGCCAGTTCACTTGGTGCTCGCCTCCATCAACGTCTCACCGCCAGACCATCCGCGCGAATCGCCTAACGCCGGCGTCCACGCGCGATGCACCAGCTCTACGTCTACGACCGGGTCCGCGCAGGTCACCGCGAATCGATGGGTGGAGGTCCAGGCTTGCTGCGGCAAGATCCGATTGTCGCTCACCACATCCACCGCGCGGTGGTGCGGCACCATGACCTCTCCGTCGGCGTCGGCCAACACCCGCGCGAAGGCGAAGCCGGGGGCGCCCGCGTTGGGCATCGGGGCGTCGCGGTCCGCACCGAACGACACGGCGACCCCGCGCAAGGCAAGGTCGCCTGCGGGCAAGGTCGCGTCGAAGGTCACCTGGTCCCCGTTGACAGCCGTCACCGTTGACTGCCCGACAAAATCCCATTTGGGCATGCCCTTTTGCACAGCGTCGAAGGTCCCATCACCAAAGGGACCGTAGCCCACGTAGTCGTGATGCTCCCCCGTGGAACGCAGCACGCGAACCACGTCGCCCACTTCGGCGCCTGGCCAAATGCTCCAATCCTCCGCGCCGTCGCGCTCGTCCAGGGCGCCCGAGAATGGCGCGACCACGTCGCCCCCCACCGCCGACTGCACCTGGGTATCGCAACGCGCCTGCACGTACATCACCATGCTGCGAAGGGGCTCGCCCGTCGGGAGGGCATGCCCAGGCCCGACGTTCTTCACGGTGACGTTGGCCGTCAGGACGCCCGCGTCCACGGTGTGATCGATGAACACGGCCCCCGCCACGTCGAGCAAGCCCGTCTCCGGCTGACGTGGCCCGCCCCATTGGTGGCGGCGAATGGACCCTTGTGGGCGCATCCAGCCGAAGGTGACGCTCGCGTTCTCCGGGTCCGGGATGTCCGCGCCGTTGCCCGCCTCGGCGTCTGGCGGCATATGACAGCTGATGCACGGCGCGACCCCGGCGAACGGACCGTTTTGCCACTCGCTGAAGGTGGTGTGGATCGGCAGGGTGCCCTCGGGCCAGCGCGCGGCGTCGATGGCGGCGCCCGGTACGAGCACCTCTTGCATCAGCTCGTGGCAGCCGGCACAAAACTCGGGCTGCTGAAAGTGGTCGCGGGCGGTGGCGCCCATGCGAGGGTTGATCACGTCCACGAAGGGCCCGAAGGTGAGCGGCAGCCACTCAAAGGAGCCAGCCGGTCCCTCCAACGGGCGTTGGATTCGAAGTCGCCCCGCGACCCCTGCTGGGGCGCTCAAGTCGACCGACTCCACCTTGTGGCACACGTCGCAGTGAACCCCGTAGTCGTAGGCGAACCCCTCGGCTTCGAGCAAGCTCCGCCCCCCGAGGACACCATCGATCCCTGGGGCGTGACAATCGGCGCAGGCGCCAAACGCCGTCGCGTCCAGCTCACACGCCACACCACCAACACACGAAGGGTTCAAATCGGCCAACGTGCCCTCCCCGAGGTAGCAGCGACTCACGCCGGGCACCGCCCCGGGCCCGATCCCCGCAGCCCACGTCCCCCCCACAGCGGTGCAGGCGGCGGCGGTGGTGACGGCCGCCGACGTCCCCGCATACACATCTTGGACCACCGGGTTCGACGCGCTCGCGCGGTGGGGTGAGCGCACCCAGTCGTTCACCTGGCTCGGGTGGCAGTGGGCACACTTGGCGGTCGTGCCGTTGTCGGTGGGCGTGCCCGGGTCTTCGAAGGTGTAGGCCTCGTTGTCCCCTTCCGCGATCGTGGTGAGCGCGACCTCGATCACCTCCCCCTCTTCGGGCGCAGGCGCATCCGCGCCCCTGCTGCGGGCGCTCAGCGTCGACGCCACCACCACCCGATCGCCAGGGATCTCCAGGTCGATGGCGACGACCGCCTCTCCTGCCGCGTCCGTGAGCTGCTGGATCGCGCTCCCCGCCTGCATCACGGTGGCCCCTTGCTTGGCGACGCCGTCTTGGGTGACCCGCACGCGGACCTCGTAGGGAGTCTCCTCGACCTCTTCACCGCCCGTGGTCGTGGTGTCGCCTCCTGTGTCGGTGGTGTTGATCCCTCCGCTCTCCGCGCCACCGTCGGTGGTCTCGTCCCCAGCCCCCGAGGACTCGGACGATGGTTCGCCGCACGCCGCGAGGGTGCACGACACCACGCACGCCGCGATCAGACGACCACGACACACAAAAAGGCGCGGACCGTTTCGAGTACCTTTGGGCATCCGCGTGAACAAGCTCCTCGTCAAGCTTGAAGGATACCGGACTTTGGACGCGGATTTCATCCAATTCTCGGACGCGTGATCCGCCGAGTTGCCCGGTCTCAAAAATGACCGCGGAGTGTGAATCCGGCGCCGTGGCGCCCCCAGGTCGGGCTAAGTTTCACGCTGCGGATCGTGCCAAAGCGCTTGCGGGATCGCTTGTACGCCACGCCGTAACCGAGCATAGCGCTACCGCCCGTGACCATCGCGAGCCCGAGATTCCAGCCCCACGTGGTGGTGTCGAGGGAACATGTGATGCTCGGGTCCTCACCGCAATGACGGAACGCGGCGATAGGCGCCACCACCCACAATACCACGCCGGCGCCCAAGAGGACGCTCCCTGTAGTCACCAGCCCGGGACGATGCGCCCGCTTGGATCCATCGCTCATTAGCTGGTCCTCGAACGCGCGTCGCCGACCCCGCTGGGTGATGCCCGCGATGATCCACGGCATGCCCAGAATCTGAGGGATGCCCGACATGAACAGCGTGGCGCCGCCCGCGGCGAAGCCCACCCCACATGAGACGGCCGCTTGGAAGCTTGGATCCTGAAACTCATCGTCGACGATCTTGCTGCACGTGCGGTGCATCCAGCCAAAGCCGATCATCTGCCCCGCCAGTCCGAGTCCCATGGAGATGCTCCCCATGATGAGCATCCGGTCGCCGGTGGGAGGCGCGAGGGCTTTGGTCAGCGGGACCATCCGCGGCGTGTCGAGTGACTCCCCCTCTGCCTCTAGCGGGCCCTCAGGAGCGCTCGACGTGTGAACGTCTGCCCGTCCGTCCGTCAACGCCGCGGCCTCGGGGTCTTGCCCCGAGGCGTCCGCGGCCGGTGGAAACACGGCGCAAAGCAGGAGCGTGCAGCACGCGACGCTTTGCCTCCGCCGGATGGCGATCCTCCCAAGGAACCTCACAGCCGCGTCATACCACGAGGTTTTTCAACGGAGACCTCCATAAACGCGTGTCGCCCCTTCCTGCCCACCGGCTGCCGTTGCGAGCCAACAACCCATCCGCGGTTCGCTTCGAACGCGAGCATTCCGTCGACGCCGCGCGAAAAGGAGAGATCCTCGTCCGCGAGCACCTCTCCATCGGACCGAAGCAAGTCCCGAGCCTCGCGCTCACCGCGATGCCCGATCCCCGGGGGCGGGTACCTCGCCATCGAGACCGCCCTTTCCAACGGGAGGTCTCGCGGGCGCGAGTCAGTGTTCATTCGATTGAGCGACCCCGGCGTTGGGATGGACATGGCGGTCCGGTGAGTGTCGGCTTCCTTCAAAATTCCTTCTCTCTGATGATATGTGCAGCGAAGGTCGCAAATGCGTGTCAGGGGGGTTCGGGCACACGAGAGAGGATCGCGTGGTGTCGATCTCCATCGCATCAGGTGCCGCGGGGCACCTCAAGGCTCCATCTGCCGCGGACGTGGCACTGGGACGGTTCACGCGTGTGGTCCCGAACGAACTTGAGCCACAGCTGCTGAAGGTTGAACACGATGACGGCGGCGAGCGCACCGACCTTGGCCTCGAGCCCAAAGGGTTCTCCCACGAACATCGGGACGGTCACCGCCACGGCGCTCAGAACAATCACCAACGCTGCGAGCCGAGCGCCCCACGCTCTTCGTCGCAACCAGGCGCGCGGATCGAAGGTCGCGATCACG
>CALKDV010000425.1 GCA_938084085.1 uncultured Nannocystaceae bacterium | reverse complement strand
CGCCGTCGCCGTCGCCGTCGCCGTCGCCGTCGCCGTCGCCGTCGCCGTCGCCGTCGCCCGTGTCTTGCTGTCCGGTGGTGTCTCCCTCGTTGCCAGTGCCTGTGTCGTCGTCGTCGCTTTCACACGCGAGGAGGGAAAGTGAGAGGCAAAGCGCAGCGCACAGGGAGAGTCTTGGATTGTTTGCGGAGATGTTCATGGAGAATCAACTTTGTAAATCGAGGCCATCCTATCGCATGTCTGCATCGCCGCAAACCCTCGCCCTACGCGCCGCTAAACACGGTCTGAGAGCGACCCTTCGGCGGTGCGGGGAAGAGACTGGGTCGGGAGGACCGCGGGAAAGGAGGGACGTGGGGTGCCGTCGGTGAGCGAAAAGTCTGCGTATGGCCGTAGGTTTTGTTGCCATAGATGCACCGGCCCAAGGCGGGTCAAGCGAGGTAAATTATGAAGACATGTGCGCCGCCGAACGAATGTGACGCTGCGTTATCTCAATATCTCGGCAAAACAAGCGCCACTCGATCTCCGCACACGCACTCGCTAGTTCGGTATCAAATGTACTCATGCCAGAAATATTCCACGTGTAAATTATGCAGTCTTCGAGGGGGCTGGAGTTGCTTGAATTAGGTCCGCATCCAGCGGAACATTGTTGCGTGCGGGGGTACTCAATCACGTCCCCGTGACAGCAATCTAGATGTCTCCCTCACTCTTCCAGCATTCTTCGTTTCAGGTGCGATCTGTCTCCCTCTCGCCGCTTGTTGTCGCGCTGAGTGGCGGCCTAATGGTGGCGCTCGTGTGGGTGGCCGCGTTGGGCCTCGTTGAGAACCCATCCACGTCCGCGTCTTCGGTGACGAGTGTGGTGGGCGTCACGTCGATCGCTTCGGCGCTTCTGTTGGCGATGACGGCTGCCTTGTTGTGGTCGCTCCGGTCGTCGGAGCGGATCTTCGCGCGCCTCAAGAGCGAGCGTGATCTGCTCTCCCAGATCGTGCAGAGCGAGCCTGCTTGCGTCAAAGTTGTCTCGCGGGATCTAAAGTTGCTCGAGATGAATGGAGCCGGGCTGCGCATGATCGGCGCGCCGGATATGGCGTCGGTGCGCAACGCCGATCTGCGGGACGTGATCCATCCGGAACATTCGGCGCAGTTTCAAGACCTTAACGATCGCGTCTTTGAGGGGGCGTCGCTCACGGACAAGTTTCGGATTATCAGCCTCGACGGCACCCTACGTTGGATGGAGACCCACGCGGCGCCGCTGTACGGGCGCGATGGGAACGTTGACGCGCACGTAGCAGTGACCTACGACGTCTCCGAGCGCGTCCGGATTGAGCGGAAGCTTGAGGCGTCAACCTCACGATTGAGCGCGCTCATCGACACCGCGGTGGATGGCGTGCTCGTTTTGGGTCGGGGCGGCAAGATCGAGCGTCGTAATCCTGCCGCGAGTGAACTCTTTGGGGAGGTCGACGCGACCCTTCCTGATCAAAACTTTATGGATCTGCTCTCGAGGGAGGGCGAAGAGAACGGATCGCTCGCCCAAGCTGAAACCTTTGAGACCTTCGTGGGGCGATATCGCGACGCGTCGGCCTCTGGGAGTATTCAAGCGAGCTTTGAGGAGATCGGTCGCCGGAGGACGGGAGATACGTTTCCCGTGTTGGTGTCGTTGGGAGAGGTGGCCGAGAGCGCGGGAGGCGGGTTTGTCGTCATCGTGCATGACCTGACGAATCGCATCCGCACGCAATCTCAACTGGCTCAGGCGCAGAAAATGGAGGCGGTTGGCCAACTGTCGGGAGGCATCGCGCACGACTTTAATAATCTGCTCACCGTCATCTTGGGTAACGCACAGTTGCTCGAAGAGGAGCTCGGGGAAGGAGGGGCAGCCAGCGACCAGGTGGAGACGGCCACGATGATTTCCGAGGCCGGACAGCGCGGGGTCGCGTTGACGCAAAGACTCCTCTCCTTCGGACGTCGCCAGGTGCTTCAGCCGGTGTCGACGCAATGCGATGTGCTCGTTCGAGACATGCAAGGGTGGCTTCGCCGTACGCTCCGCGATGACATCGCGGTGACGACGCGTCTCGAAGAGAACTTGCATCCGATCTATGCAGATCGGAGCCAACTTGACACCGCGTTGTTGAATCTCGCGATCAACGCGCAAGATGCACTCCCCGACGGTGGAAAACTGATTTTCTCTGCCCACAACTTGAACGTTCGGGAGGAGGAGGATGCCCAACTCTTGAACCTCCGACGCGGTTCTTACGTTGTGCTGTCGGTGACAGACAACGGGGCGGGGATGAGCGCCGAGGTGCGAGAGCGAGCCCTCGATCCATTCTTCACGACCAAGGAGGTCGGGAAGGGCACGGGGCTCGGACTCTCCATGGTGTACGGGTTCGCCAAGCAATCTGGGGGCCATCTGACAATTACCAGTGATGTCGGCCTCGGGACCACAATTCGGATTTATCTGCCCGCAGATGAAGGGATGGACAAGGAGCAGCACGAATCGAAAGTTTTCGCGCTCGAGCAAACTGACGAGGACTCTCGTCGGTGCGTCGGTGCGAAAGTTCTCGTGGTGGAGGATGACCCGCTCGTGCGGACCTATGTCACGCACTGCCTGAGAAGCTTGGGGTACCAGTCCCTCGCGGCAACGGACGGGGCAGAGGCGCTCTCGAAGCTCGACTCGATGGCTGACATTGACATGGTCATTACGGACGCCGTGATGCCAGGTGGCGTGAGCGGCATCGAGCTGTCAGACCGTGCGGCGCAGCTTCATCCCGGAGTACCCGTTGTGTTGATGTCCGGCTACGCGACCGAGAGCCTGGAAAAGAAGGGGCGTCTGCGCCCACACACCCCCTTCTTGAGTAAGCCGTTCCGGCGCGAAACCTTGGCGGCGATCGTCGCCAAGAATCTCGCCGCGCGAGGTGTACGGCACCGAGACGTGTTCGCAGCACCCGCGTCCTCGTCTTCGGACCTGATTCGCATGTCGATGTAGGCCCGTCCTCCAGCCACGCCGACCGGCTTGGCGAACCATGGTTTGGCCCTGCGAACGCGCTTGCCGGTTGCGGTGGTCAGCGCCGGGGCGTCTGTGCGGGAGACGTCATGACGTCGTATCCTCTCTTTGCGCATGCGCCTGTTGACTCCAACGCTCCCGGACTACGACCCGCTCGAGTGGGCGCGCATGCCATTCAGACGCCGCGCCAAGCTGGTGTGTGCGGCGTGGGCGGAGCAGGGCTACGGGACCCCGCTGGCAATTTTTGGGGTGTACGTGTTGAAGATCGCGGCCTTTGTGGCCGGGTGGATCGGCTGGTGCAGCCTGAGTCCCTCGCTCGGTGGGGTGGAGGACCTCTCTCGCTGGTGGCTCGACCCCCTCGCGTTCCAAAAAGCCATCGTGTGGAGCATGCTGTTCGAGGTGATCGGCCTCGGGTGTGGGAGCGGACCGCTGGGGGGCCGGTACCTCCCCCCGATCAGCGCGCCCCTGTATTTTTTGCGGCCGCGAACGATGAAGCTGTCCTTATTTCCTGGCGCCCCGCTGGTGGGGGCCGACCGCCGCGGGTGGTGGGAGGTGGGGTTGTACGCCGGGTTACTCGCGGCCCTGGGGTACGCCTTGGTCGCGCCCACCCTGGGCGCGCGGGAGCTGCTGCCGGCGCTCGCGCTCCTCGGCGCGCTCACCGTGTCCGACAAGAGCGTGTTCTTGGCGGCGCGGGGGGAGCATTACGCGGTGACCATGCTGGTGTTCGCGTTGGCGAGCGGCGCCCGCGAGTGGATCGCGGGGGCCATGGTCGTGCAGGCGGCGTTGTGGTTTTTTGCCGGCTTCTCCAAGCTCAACCGCCACTTCCCCGCGGTGGTGGGCGTGATGATGAGCAACAGCCCCGTGTGGTTCCCCAAGCGCCTGCGTCGCCGCATGTATCGCAGC
>CALKDV010000424.1 GCA_938084085.1 uncultured Nannocystaceae bacterium | reverse complement strand
AGCGGCGTCGCAAGGAAGTGTCGCGCGGAGGAGAACAAGAGCTCGGACCGGCGAGAGGTCACCACATACTCATCCTTGTCGAGATTGAGGGTGTCCTCCATTCGGGCCCGAATGCCGGACAACGAGGGGCGCATGCGTTGGAGGCGTTGCAGAGCGAGGGACGAGTCGCGCAGGTCCATCTGCCGCAAGGTCTCCGACAGGATGTCCTCTGCTTCGCGCCACGACTCGCGGAGCAGCATGGTGGCGGCGAATCTACCGCCAGGCTGCAGCTTGAGTTGAAGCTGCTGTGCGGTCGCGCTCCAGTCCACGATGCGGTCGCCGAGGGTGAGGTTGGCGACGATATTGTTGTAGCTTCGCGGTCCGACGTCGAAGGCCTCCTCGAAGGGGGCTGCGCGAATAATGAGCTGTTTTCGATTCTCCCGATCTTGGAGTTCTTTGTGTGCGACCCACGCCATCGCGTTGTTTGGCTCAATCGCGATGATCCTGGCGTTGGTGTCGAGGCGAGGTGCGAGGTGTCGTGTGAGCGCGCCCGCGTAGCAGCCGAGCTCCAGCGTGAGATCGGAGAGCGTCGCGGGGATCAGGCTCGCCAGGAGTGGCGCGAATCGTTCGTGCCAATGGGCGGACACGTCTCGAGCGAGCGAGCGCGCCACCTTGGCGTCACGCGAGGAAACTTGAATGGAATGGTCCAACGCCCAATTGCTCGCGGGGGGCTCGGGCTACGGCGCAGGTTGCTCGGGCCACGCGACCACCGCGTAGTGCAGTTGGGTCTGGACGTCGATCACCGTGCCGCCAGCAGTGCATTGATCCGCGTTGGTGCCCGTACAATAAGAGAAGTCGAAGGCGGCCACCCAGGGTCGCTTGGTCCAGTTGAGCCGGGGCTGGGTCACGTCGGACCATGCCTCGAGGCTGACCTCAGTGGTCGCGAACAGGTTATGGAAGAAGCCGATGATGCCCGCGCCGTCGTCCACGACGCCGCTCGGGTTCGTATTGAAGGTCTGCGCGCACGTGCCTCCATCCGGGAGCGTCTCGCCACCGCCGCAAAATGGCGAGCATGTCGCGGTGTAGCTGTAGCCGAATCCGTTGCATTGACCGCCGGAGCAATCCGCGCCAAAGACCTCGAATTCAGGGCCGTTGTCGCCGGGGCCGAACTCCAACGGTTGGCTCGGATCGTAGAAGAACTGCCCAGGGACTAGATAGTCGCTGCCGCCATTGGCGAGCACGTCGATGTCATGTTCCGCGCTAGGGCCAGCCTCTTTGCTCGCGCACAGGGGCACATAGATCTCAGCCCCAGATTGCTGGACCTGGATCATCCAGACCCACGTGCCGACGGCGTCCTCCGTGACAGTCCCCGACGCGGTGCAGCTCTCTGCGTCCCAGTCGATGCCGGAGGGGTTCACCCCGTTGCCGTTGCGGTTGGGGCAGGTGCCGTTGGGGTCTCCGCCGGAAGGTTGCGCGCAGGTGATGGGCGCGTCGGTGCCACCCGACAGGCTGTCGCGGAGATCAATGGCTCCACCGGTGATCTCGACGCAGCCTTTCGGACCGGAGAGGGGGTCGAAGGCGAGGGCGTCTGCCACAGTCAAGAGCTCACAGTCGGTGCTCTGTGATTCCAACGTGACGACGTCCGTGACTTCGACCGAGATCTGAAACTCCCCTGCTTCGGTTGGCTTGCCGGCGATTTGTCCGCCGCTAGAGACGGAGAGACCTTGGGGCAGCCCAGTCACAGAGATTTGGTAGTCGGCGCTGCCTCCAGAGATGTCGAGGTTGTGGACGAAGCTGGCGTCAACGGCGGCGACCGGGAAGGTGCCGCAGCTTAGCAACAATGGACCTCCGCCCACGTCGGGATCGGGGATGAAGCACTCGCCCGATGGCAGCCGCTGGTAGCAGTCTGGCGCGGGTTCGTCTCGGGAGCACCCGATGACAAAGAGAGAAGCGAGCGTCGAAACCAGGAATATATAGCTGCGGGTCAAGGCAAACTCCGTGGGCACCACGGTGGGTGCGCCGCCAGAAATTACCACGTTCGGACTCGGACTGCCGCGTTCGATGCAGATCGGCCGAATGTGCGCCTCACCGCCCCTGCACGACCGCTTCTACCTCGGCGAGAGCCTTGGGAATCGACGCGGTCAACACTTCCGGAGCCCCCTGGGTACACAGGACGTCGTCTTCGATGCGGACACCGCGGACGTCTTCAAAACGCGCGAGGGCGTCGCGATCGAGGGTCTTGTCATCCACGAAGGGTCCCGCGATCTTCGGATCGTCCAAGATGGCGGGGACAATATAAAAACCGGGTTCGATGGTCACCATCATCCCGGGTCGCAGATCTCGGTCGAGGCGGAGGTAGCCCAGCCCGAACTGCGCGGCGCGGCTGCGGCCGGGCTCGTAGCCCGCGAGGTCGCCGAGATCCTCCATGTCGTGGACGTCGAGGCCGATGATGTGCCCCACGCCGTGCGGGAACAGCAGGGCGTGGGCGCCGCGCTCGACGAGGTTGTCCACGTCGCCCCGCAAGATCCCCTCGTCTACGAGGCCTCGGGTCAAGATCCGCGCCGACTCCAGGTGGATGTCGCGGTACCGAACCCCGGGGCGCACCATGTCGATGGCCTTGAGCTGCGACTCAAGAACGATCTCGACAA
>CALKDV010000423.1 GCA_938084085.1 uncultured Nannocystaceae bacterium | reverse complement strand
CAGCGGCCGTCGTCTCAACGCCGAGCATCGAGAGGATAGCCGCGGTGTGGTCGCCGGGCTCCACCCACGGGAGCACCGCGTATTGGGCGTTTTCGCCCAGGTCGTCGGGGAAGAGACCCCGGTAACGGCTCGCCTCGTCCTTGGACAGAGGTGAGAGCTGCAAAGGGAACACGCCGTCTTCCTCCAGCGAGGAGACGCGTGCTTCGACACCCGCCACGTCGGTGAAGTTGACGGTCGCGCGGGCGTGGTCCGTGCCCTTGTGCTCGAAGATGACGTTGGTGTTGGTGAGCTTGCTTATGGGGAGCAAGTTGTCGGACTTCAACGTGGGCACGTAGAGGGCCTTGGCCCTGATGATGATGACGGCGCCGCCAGGGAGGACCGAGTCCCCGATGATCCTGGCGAACAGCGAGCCTTCGCCCTCGATCGGTTGGCTTCCCCCGGCGGTCGCGACATCCTTGACCGCCGGGTGGGGCGCGTTCAACGCGGTGTCGTCATCGAACAACGACCGGTCGTTGAGGATGAAGTGACTCGCTCCGGAGTCAATAATTGAGTTGAAGCGCTTCCCCGCACCACACCCCTTGGGGTGCGTTTCAGTAGCTGCGAAGAAGCCGCGCCTTCAGGCGATGCGGTGCGGGCACTCGGCGCGCCAATGGCCCAGTTCGCCGCACAGTCCACAGGAATCGCGCGACTTGTCGCGCCCAGGTTGGGGGCTGCGCCTGCGCGCGTTTCCCGAGGGGCCGCTGCCATGAGTGGCCGAAGGGTTGGGAGCGGTCGCCCGCCCCCCGGGGCCCGACCGGCCGCTGATGTTGACTTGCGCGGCGGCGCCCGTGATCGTCGCCGGCGTTACCAGCGCCGCCGCCGCGCGGCGGGGCGCGCCGCGGCGATCTGGAGTTCTGTCGGGAACGTCGGGATGGCGACGGCCCGACATCGTCGCCGCGCGCGCGTTGAGGCGGTTCAGGGAGAGGCCGTCTCTGTCGTACTGGATGCGCGACGGGCGCGTATCGCCTGAGTGGTGGGGGCGCTTTGTCGACACGTTTCCGACGTTCAGGTTGAGGAGGCGGTCCTTCGTGAGCGTCTTTATTTCCGCGCCGCTTAGCTTGGGATCGGCGCAAACTCCGAGAAGCAGTTCACGAACGGCGTGCTGAGCTGACGCTGTCGGTGCACCATACCCCCCGGGGGTTGCCGCGCGCTGGGCCTGCAGGTGGTTCTTGGAGGCCAGGTGTTGGAGATGGCCGATGCCGAACTTGCGGTCGATCTGCACCTTGCTGGGCATCTTGTGCTCGCTCGTGCTGGATCTGAAGGACGCGCGGATCTCGTTCGAGTATCGCTCCAAGTCTTCAACGCGCCAGACCGCGTTGTGATTAGTCGCGGCGTGTTTCTCGAGCACGTAGAGCTGGTCGGGGCCGTCGATCATCGTCTCCAACGGGTCGAGCTGCGACATGCAGTCGTTCAGGAGGGTGAAAGCATCCGCGGTGGTGTCCGTCTCGACCGAGTGGAAGAGGTTGGCCACCGCGCGGAAACCGTAGTACGGGTTCTCGATCGCGTCTCGAACGCAGTCGCGCAAAGTGCGCGCCGCGTGGTCAAGACGAGCGGCGGCGGCGGGATCGGGCCGCGCGGCGCCGTTTTCACCCGCGGTGGTGGGGGTCAACGCCTTGATGACGTTGGCGAGGTCGGCGTCGCCCGTGGGGTCGGGGTCCGTGCCGTTGGGCTTGAGTGCCCCGGCGAAGGAGCCGCCCGTGGGCTTCAGGGAGGCGAACCACAATCGCAGGAGCTCGAGAGCATCGTCGCGCATGTGCGGTCCGTTTTTGTGGTTTCCGACCAGCGACCCGCCTTCGGACATGGTGAGCTGCAGGAGGCCGCGAATGACGGGGTACAGGACCCAGCCATGCATCGGCATCGTCATGAGCTCGACCATGTGGCGGATGTGGTTGGTGGAAGGTGTTGATGACATGCCTGCTGCTGTGGGAGCGGGCGGATAGGGATGGAGTCTTTCGGGTTTTCGAAAGGTCGTCGCGAGGGATCGCGGTATTTTCGTCGGCTTTGGAGCGGACGTGGGGAGGCTCTGGTTGAGCGGTCGGGGGGATCCTTCTCAGGAGTCGGGCGTCTGACGTACTACACAACAGGCGTGCAAGCTTGCGACTTTAAAGTGAAATCGCGTGGAGGGCAGAGCGTCAAAAGCCGGAGGGGCTGGAAGGCAGACAGAAAAACTGCGGTGGTGTTTTAATGAATAAGATAGCATTGCATGTTTGAGCAGCTATATAGGCCGTCGGTCTGAGTCCATCTGACCGACACGACCTTTCGGGCCAAGGGACGGGTGTCCCTTGGGGAGCGCGCAGGGCCGCGCAGGGTTCAATAAACCCAGTGCGCAGTGCGCGACCCTTCAGAACGCGCCTCTCTCACAGACGAGAAAATCCTCTCGTCAGTTTTCGGCCAGGTTGGGGAAAACCTCGGCGACCGACCAAGTTTTCAGTCGAACACTCGAAATCCCCAGATTTCTCAGCACACCTCCTGATCGACGTCGACTTGGGACGGATCGAACGAGGGATGAGCTTGAGGAGGGCGCGTGTCTCTCTCGCGGGGACGTCTCCCGGGAGATACGGTTCCACGGCGAGAAGC
>CALKDV010000422.1 GCA_938084085.1 uncultured Nannocystaceae bacterium | reverse complement strand
GTCTGCACGTCAAAGTCGTGCTTGGTGTTGGCGAAGGGTTGGACGTTCAACCGGCCGGCGGGCGCCATCACCACCGGTTGAGCGGAAGGCGGCGACGCGCGATCGTCCCCGCCTCCGCCGGTGGGATGGTGAGCCGCGGTGACGAGCGCCTGACCGCCATCCAGCCCGAACCGACGCGCGCCGTGTGATCGACCGTCACTCCCGAGATGCCCCAGGTCGGTCTCCGGAGCCAGCCTCGCGCAGAACGAGCGCGCCGGCGACGCGCGTTGCTCTGCCGGGGGCGAGAGCATCGCGCAATCGTCGACGACTCCGCCGGGGGGTTAGTGAGCCGTGGTGACGAGCACCTGATCGCCATTCAGCCCGAACCGACGCGCGCCGAGTGATCAGCCGTCACTCCGGAGATGCCCCAGGTCGGTCTCCGGAGCCAGCCTCGCGCAGAACGACCGCGCCGGCGACGCGCGTTCCTCTGCCGAGGCCTCGAGCAGTTGAGCGAGGGCGGGGCTGTGATCGGGTCAGCGATTTGATAGCAAGTTCATGTGAGCATTGAGAGTCTATGAGTCTTACCTCTTGGCGCGCTCATCATCATCTTCATCGCCATCGTCCGAATCAGGGACCCGTTCGGAATCATCATCATCATCATCATCAACGGCGGGCGTCGCCGTGAGGCCCGTGCCGATAGCCGGCGCAAGAGCCGGAACTTGCTCAGGAGCCGCAAGTGGGGCAGGCGCAGAAGCGGCCGGCGCAGGAATGGGCCGCAAATTCATGTCGAAGTTGGCCACCTGCTGGACGAAGTTGACGCGCTCCAAGCCACGCTTCACGCGCTGTTCGTCGTACCATCGCGCGGCCGCTTCCTCGGAGGTAAAGGGATCCGACTTGATGGACTCGTTGTTGTAGGTCAGTTGTCCGCGAAACGTGCGCGGTCGCTTTTTGCCGCCAAGGACCACGACACCTTTGAACGTGCTGCTGGGTTTGCCCTTGGGCTTGGTGTCAGCCTCGATGACATTCGGCGTGGCATTTGCGAAGTTGAACCCCTTGTCCATCGCGTCCTTCAGCGCTGTGTTGTAGGCACGCGCTGCGTCGTGCTCGGAGGCAAATAACTTCTCCGCCACAACCGTTTTATCCCGGGTATAAAGTCGCATGCGCCACTTGGACCTCTTCGCCACCCATGAGACGCCGTGATAATCGCTCTTGGGATACCTGTCAGTCGCAGGCGGGAAGCTGATATCATGAGGAGGATGAAGTTGATGTTGACGTTGTTGTTCAGGAGAGCTGAAGGGCGCCTCAGTTACGCGACAAAGCGCTTGCCGCGGAGTGGGATCGACGCGCGAGAGGATAGCGAGCATGTTGTTGTCGAGGGGTGCAGCTTCAGCACGTTTCTGCTTCTCCTTCTCCTCGAGTCGCTGAAGTTGGCGAGCAGCGACGACTTCCTTCGCCTTTTGTTTGTTCGCCTCCATGACCTTGGCGCGGTGATAGTCTTGCTTGGCTTGTTGCGCCTTGTCCGCGGCCTGCACCCGATCCAACAAATCGCGTTCCTCCGGGGACAGCTGATGCCGGCGTCCTTCCCACTTCTTGAGGGTTTTCCACTTCTCGTTGAGCTGGATGTGGGTGTACTGCTTGGTGAACCGGAAGATCGCGAGGATCTCTGTCCAGTTACGACCGCGTTCCGTGACGCCGTTGATGAGGGTCTCGACGTCTTGTGGTGACCACGTGTCCGCCCGCCCCGTGTTCCGGCGAGCGAGCGGCTCTGTGAAGGAACTGGGCTGCACCGCGGGGGCGGGGGCGACCGTCGCCGGGACGTCATAAGTGACGTCATAAGTGGGCGAAGGCGTGGGATGTGCCAGATATCGCGTCGGCGCCTGCGGGGTCTCCGCGACGGGGGTGCCGAGCGCATCATCTTCCCGCCCATCTTCCCGGGCTGCGCGGAGAAGCCGGTCCGCGGCATCCCCGTTTGTCACCATCGTCCGGTACTGGTCCCGGATTCCACCCACATCGCGCTTGTTGACAGCGAAGACGTCCGCGTGGAGTTCGAGGATCTCGGACCAACGACCCTGCCCGAAGCGAAGCATGCCGTCTATGATAGCCTTCTTCTCTGCATCGGTCCAAGGGACCCTGCGCTGGACTTTTCTTGGAGTTGGCGAAGGGTCGGCGTCGGTCTCGTCCCTGGCGCCGACGGCCCGCTTGGGTTGCAAAGCTGGCGCATCTACATGGAGTGGGATGAGGAATGGGTTGGGGCGGGTGTTGATCGTCAGTCTCACGCAGATCGATCACGCCGGCGACGCGCGTCGCTCTCCATGGGGACCGCCCGCGGGAGTAAAAAAACCCGGGAGGATCGGTCGTCGTTCCGGCCGGCCGGGAGGCGACGTCGCGGCGGATACGGGAGGTTGTTCCGCCGGCGCGACGTCTCCGCGACGCGAACGATCGTGGGTGCGTCGCGCACGGCCTCGATCGCGTTCGCGACGTCGCCTTCCGCGGCGTCACCGGCGGCATCGCGATGGCCGGAAAAAGCGCGCGAAAAACGCGGGAGGAGAGCGGAGAGCGGTGGGGTGGACGATGGCGTCGCGTCGCGCGCACCTTTGGAGGTACGTTTGGCGGGGCGCTGGGCGACACGTCCGAGGACGCTCCCGAGGAACCCCCAGGCCATCGCGCGTGGGGTGTCGGGCGGCGCGACGCGCGACGCGGAGGGGCTGCGGAAGGGCAGGTCACCGCGATCGCGCGGGCGATTGTGACGGGTTTCGAGTGGACTAGGGAGGGTAAGGGCCAAGAAAAGGCGGGAAACCCGAGTCGCGGGACGGGAGAAACGCGAGAAACCCGAGTCGCCGGGCGGGAGAAACTCGAGAAACCCGACTCGGCGAAGGCGAAACCCGGAGCTGGAAATCGAAACCCGCTCGAACCCGTTCGCCCCAAAATCACCCCGTTTGTGCACCAAAACGGGCCCGTTTGTGCCCCAAAACGAACCCGTTGGCACTAAACACCAATTCGAATTTCACACGAATTTCAGACTGGTTCGCTGTGAGTCGGGGACTTGTCGGGTACATCGGTAGGGGTCTAACCCCAAGGAGTAGAGGTGACCGCCCCACATAAACCCGTCGATCTGGTGAGTCGCCGTGTTCTTGAGCGCCACGTTTAAAAGTGCTCGAGTCGCCTGCGCATCGCGTGTTTCAAAAAACATGGCGCGGAGCGGCGGAGCCTCCTCACGTGGAACGGCGAAACGGGACCCACCGCCTAAGCGGGAGGACACCGACGACGAT
>CALKDV010000421.1 GCA_938084085.1 uncultured Nannocystaceae bacterium | reverse complement strand
TTACCGTCTCTGGGGGGAGATGGTCGCGCAGCGCCGCGACCTCGGATGGCGTGCAAGACAGGACCTCGAGATCCATGCCCGACATGTCTCCGCCAAGCGCAGCCCCTCCGCGCGCTTGATGGCGCCATACAAAACGAATCTCTCCGTCACGTCGCACCCGCTGCTCGATCCGCTCCATGTTGAACGCGCGCCCAAACCCTCCCACGGTCGAGAATGTTGTAGGGGCATCGTGGACCAGCCACGCCTCGCCTCCACCGTCCGACGTCAAATGACCGCCCCCCGCCGCCTCGTCCAGCCAGGCGACCACCGCGTCAAAGGCCTCGTTAAGCCGTGGCGCGTCCCCCAACGTCGTCGTGCGCACACTCGGCGCGTAGACCATGCCGGCGCGAGCGTTCACACCCCGAGCCTCGCACGCGGCGGCAAGATCAAGAATCTTAACACCGCCGCGCACCAACCAAAGGTGCGCTCCCTCCGTCGGTACAAACCACCCCACGCCATCCATACGAATTGTTGTCGGGGGCCGCCACTCTCGATCGAGGGTGAGGGTGAGACCATCCCCGCTCACACCCAGCGTTCGCATCTGAGCCAATGACGCCAGCTCCATCGCCCACGTGTCACCACCCCCAAAGAGGGCGCGCAGCCGGGCAGCAAACCCCCTCGAACGCGTGATCGTCAAGCGCACGAAATGTTTCGAGTCCGCCTCGGGGGCGCACGGCGTGGACTCATAGGGGTCTTCATCTCCGCGAAGGACGGCGCTCTCCCGCCGAGTCCAGCGACGCCCCACCCCACCGATCGTGAGTTCAACATACGCCGGGCCCGTCGCGAGGAGATGGTTCAACGCGGCGCCCAGCCGTTGTGTCAGGCACTCGGCGTCGAACGAACCGGGTCTCTCTGTGACCTCCCGTAGACCATCCGATAAGAGGCCCACCAACTCCGGCGACCAGTCACGCCACGTGGACGATGACCCCTCGGCGCTCCCCAAGAGCTGCAAGGTCTCCGAGGAGCCGCTCGAAGACGGATGAAGCTCGATGGACATGGCCGCGGGGACACATCGCATGGCCTGCATGAAGGGGAGCACCCAGCCCACCCCCTCAACGGGGGCCGCCTCGCGAAGCTTGAGCACGGCCTCAGTCCTGGCCACTGTGAAGGTCTTGAGGCTTCCCTCCTCTCCCATGGAGTGCGTCGCGATCAACGCCCCAACCTCCGAGACAAAGGTCACCGCGCCGGCCCCAATCTGCGACGTTTCGTGGTCATGAGATCGCGCTCCACCACGTCCGCAAGACTCGCCAGCTGAGTCGAAGACAGCCCCAGCTGGGTCGACATCCCCGCGATGACAGCCATCGACGCGAACAGAGGGTCGAGCCCGCCCATCTTGAGCGCATCCCGTACGACCGCATGGTCTGCGCGAAGCCACACCCGCGCCCCGTGGAGCCGGCTCTCTACATCCACGCCAAACTCACTGCATGCGAAGGAGGCCCCGGTGCCGGCGTCGAACCCACAAATAGGATCATCGTCCCCGTGGCAGCCCGTGAACACGGCGACCCGGACATCTTGAACCTCGAGCCCGAGCGCAGTCAGCATCGCCTCAACGCCTCCACAGACCCCGAGTCCCTCCTCCTCGCGCGGCTCCACCACGTAGAGCACGCTCGCCGCGGCCTTGACCCCACGATCGATGGAACGTCCGAGGATCTGCAGCCATGGCGAATCCCTCACAAAGTTCGCGTGAACGACGGGGAAGCGAGGCCCCGACCAGTCCGCGAGCATCCGGAGCACGTCGTCGTCTCCAGCCTCGCTCGTCGCGGCGTCTGCCACGAGTAACGGCAGCCCCTCCAACCCACGCTCAACCACCCTCAAGCTCACAGGGTGCTCCTCATGAAAGACCCGTAAAATCGCCCGTCGATCGAGCTCGTCGATCACCTCTCCGTTGGCCAACTGCGCCGCCAGACACAGGTGCATCATCGTCTTCGAATGCGGCCCATCCACGCGCTGAGGCAGCGCCGCTGTCTGCTCCGCCGCCGTAAAGAGGGTCCGCTGCATGCGATGGAATGCCTCGATGATTCGTGGGCCAAGATGCTCAACCGCAGAACGCAAGGTGATCTTGTCCCGCGCAATATTGGTCTCAAAGTCGGAGGTCTCCGCCAAGATCCGAAGGTGCATCGCGGCGCCCGGCGGCAGCCTCGCGGCCACCGACGGGAACAGTTCCAACAGGGTTCCCTCTTCCAAGATCAAGCCGCTGCGCATCAACACGACCCGAGGATCGGCGCACATCGACACGAGCAACTTCCCGCCAGGGAGCGGCTGCTCATCCTCACAAATGGCGTCGCCTTTCGGCCACCCGACGGAGATAAGCTCCGGCGAGGCCCCATGAAAGAGGTCTTCAAAGAGGACCTCGATGGGGCAGTAGCGGCACCACCTCCGGAGGGCCTGTCCGACTTCGCCGACCACCTCCAACACTTCGGATCGGGTGCCCCTCTTGAGCAACAGTACCGACGTCCCTTCGAGCGGGTGCTCAATGCGCCGCTGCTCAAATTTCGCGCTCCCGTCGAAGATAAGCTCCCACGCCTCCCCCTCGCGGCCCGTCTGCAAAATCACGGCGTCGGGTCGCCAGCCGAATAC
>CALKDV010000420.1 GCA_938084085.1 uncultured Nannocystaceae bacterium | reverse complement strand
AATTTTTCTGTATATAATTAGATGCTTGGAGAATATCTGGCGTGACCTAGGGACTGCTCGCGCCCCTCATCGCGGAGATCCTCTGGTCCTCAATCACGGGAACCTTTACGGTCGGTTCGATGGTTCGTCGCGAAAGTTGGAATTGGGCAATGGTTGGCGCGCTCGCGCTTGGACTCTCGCTCTCCGCATGCGGAGAGGACACGCGCAGCGGCGTCGAGGAGGGCGACGTCGGCGACGAGACCGGCGGGGAGACCGGAGGTGACGGCGACGGCGACGGCGACGGTGACGGCGACGGTGACGGCGACGGCGACGGCGACGGCGACGGCGACGGCGACATCACCGGACCTCCACCACCGGTCTTCGATCAATGGGTCAAGATTGAGCTGCCAGACACAGTGTGTGGAAACGGCAGCCAATATAAGTTCTTCGCCAACTGGCACGAAGGTGCGAAGAATCTCGCGGTGGTTTTTGAGCCCGGTGGTGCCTGTTGGGACCACAATGGGTGCACCGGAGGTGGTCTCGGGGTCGCGAACCTCAACGGAATCCCAGATGACCATATGCTCATCTGGGGATTCACCTATCCCATGCTCAATCGCGCGTCGGGGAGCGCCATCAGTGACTGGAATCTAGTGTTCGTCCCCTACTGCACCGGCGACGTTCACACCGGCAACAACGTGATCACCTACGAGGATCCGAACGGAGTCGAGGATGACGTGGTCTTCAATCACGCCGGGCATGACAACACCATGGCGGTGATCTCCTGGCTTAACCTCTATTTCCCACAAATCGATGATCTCTTCGTGAGCGGCTGCTCGGCGGGCGGGGCGGGTACACAGATTAATTATTACTTCCTGCGAGAGCTGACGAACGCAGCACGAGGATTCGCGCTCAACGATTCGGGCCCCATCTTCCCAAACTCGGTGCACTCTTCGCCGCTCCACCAGAAGATTCGAAGCTCGTGGAATGTCGACCCCGTGATCGACGAGATCCCCGAGGCGGCGACCGTCAAGGACGACTTCGGGAACATCACCAACGTGATCTCTGACATGTGGCCCGCCGATCGGATCGCGATCACCTACTTCATGCGCGACTACAACTACTCGCGTTATTCCTACGAAAACTTCTTCGACGGCCTCACCAAGGACGCCATCCACCAGCTCTGGTACGAAGACACCGAGCTCCTCGTAGACCAATATGAGGCGCGGGAGAACCTCTCGTACTTCATCCCGTACGAGCGATTCCTCAACGACAGTCACTGCTCGACAATTTTCGCCTTCGCGGGCTCGGAGATCGGCGAGGAGAACGTAGGGAACTTCATCGACGACCTCCTCGACTCCTCGCAACCCCTCGAGAGCAAGATCGATTGGGACGGAAGCCTGGCCCCGTAGCGACATCCACGCCTGCGCCGATTCGCGCTCCAGCGCGCCTGCAAGGCAGCGGTCCGGCCCTCCGTGCCGCGATTGCCCATGGCGTCACACGCCACGCAGTCGCGTCTTGCTCCACGCACCGCGTCTTGAAACACTCCGGACATGCGCATCTTGGATCTCCGAGGAACTCACCGCGAAATGGGCCAGCAGTTTGGCGAGCAGTGTCGCGGTGAGATCGAGACTTTCTACAAACTTCGGGTCGCGAACGCCATCGCTCAGGCCAAGCAGCACGGGGGTCGAGACGTCGACGAAGCGACCTTGCTCCGCGTCGCGCACGCCTGCGTGGAGCCCACCCGTCAGTACCACCCCGCGGGCTGGGAAGAGCTCGAGGGGATCGCCGACGGGGCCAATCTGAGCCCCGAGAAAATCCTTGCGACCAACGGCCTCACAGATCTGCGCGACATCCTGGCGTGGCACGGCGATCTTGAGTCCTTCGGCGGGTGCTCCAGCGTGGTCGTGGGGGCCGACCGCAACGAGAACGGGCACGGCCTCTGCGGCCAGACCTGGGACCTCGCGACCGACAATATGCCCTACGTCCTGGTCGTTCGCCGCTCGCCCAGCGATGGGCCCAGCACGCGCTCACTCACCACTGTGGGCTGTCTCTCACTCATAGGACTCAACGAGCGGGGCATCGCCGTGGGGACCACCAACATCCGAACGAAAGATCCGCGAGCAGGCGTCACCTACCTCAGCATTATTCACAAGGTGCTGCATTGCGAAACGCTTGAAGCGGCGACCGCGGCGGTCGTCGACGCGCCACGCGCCGGCGCTCACTACTACTACCTCATGGCCAAAGACTCCCGCGCGGCCGCCATCGAGTGCTCCGCGAGCCGCGCCGAGGTGCACCCCGTGCGCGACGGTGTGTTCGTCCACACAAATCATTGTCTCGTCCCCGCGCACCAAGAGATTGAGGCCAGCACGCCAGCCAGCTCGTCCCACGCCCGACAGTCCCGGCTCGAGTCCCTCGTCGACGAGGCCAAGACTGCGGACAGCCCCGGGACGATCGAGGCCGCCTTCGGTGATCGGGCCAACGGCGAGAACGCCATCAGCCGCGTCGACTTCAACGGCATCAGCAGCAACGGCGCCGTGGTCATGGAGCCCGCCGCGGGCCTGTTCCGAGCCTGCCACGGCACACCCCACGACGCAGAGTGGCTTGAAATCCCGCCCGCGTGACATTGCCCGGCGTGACTGACATGATCGCGGCCGTGCGCGCCCGACATCTACTCACCTTGACGCTGTGTCTCCCCCTCCTCCCCGCTTGTCAGGCGCTCCAGAACAATGGGAGTCCATCCGAGGGGGACCAAGGCGGCAGCGGCGACGCGGCTGCGCCGGAGGAGATCATGAAACACATTACGCTCGAAGACATCGCGACCTATCCGTTGCCCGGGATGTCTTTTCCACAACGGATCAAATTCACCAGAGACGGGAAGGCCATCACCTTCCTCGATTCAAAAGACGGGTCGCTTCGCCGAGAGTTGTTCTCGTTGGATCTTGAATCAGGAGCCCGCGCGCTCGTCCTGAATGCAGGAGATGC
>CALKDV010000419.1 GCA_938084085.1 uncultured Nannocystaceae bacterium | reverse complement strand
GTCGCTCGTGACGGAGCTCGCCATGATCCTCGCGGGGTGGGAGGCGTCACGCCCCGAGGATGCCCAAACGATCGCCACTCTACGGCGACGGCGTGGCGTTTCGCGCCTCCGCGAGCGCACCATCCTTGTCGCTCTTGGATGGGATGCGCAGAGTGTCGATATGGATCTTCATCTTCGGGATACTCGCGGAAACCACGCCTATTATCGGCGGGAGGCGCTCCCCAGCGGCGGTACATTAACGGAGGACGCGAGCGGGGCGTTCCCCTACGAGGCCTTTGTCCTCCCCGCAGGCGCCAACGCGGCGCCGTACGAATTGTCGGTGGAGGTTCACGATGCGGGCCCGTTGGGCGTGGCCACGGGCGCCGTCGACATTTTGTTCTTCGAGCCTGGGGTGGGTCTTCGAGTTGAGCAACGCCCGTTTGTTGTGACGCGCGCGCAGACCAGGGTCACACTCGGCGGCTTTGGAACAGCGCCGCCGAAGGCCCCGGCCTCCGGGGGGTCAAGGGACAAACCAGAGATCGGCGATCGCTGATAGACTGGCCGCGGTGAAGAAGAGCAGCACTTCAGGGAGTCTCCTCGCGATCGCATCGTTTGTGATCGTCGTGGCTGGAGCGAAGGTCGCATCAGAGATTCTCGTGCCGGTGATCCTCGCGACGTTCCTCGCTACCCTGGTGTCCCCATTGCTTCAGTGGTTCGTCGCGCGGCGGGTCCCACGCCCCCTCGCGATCGTCGCGGTGCTCACGCTGGTCCTCGGGCTCGCGGGAGGCATCGGATATCTTCTTGGGGATTCGGTCGCAGATTTTAGCCGCAGGATCCCCGAGTTTGAGCAGGACCTGCGGGCGAAGATGGCCGCGTTCAGCGTCATCTTGGAGACGGTCGGATTTGAGGTGCGTGGAGTGGACCTGATCGAGGCGTTTGACACCAAGGTGCTGATGGAGCTCGTCGGAGGGACGCTCGCCGCGCTGGGAGCGATCGTGTCGGAGGTGTTCTTTGTGATCGTGACCCTCGGTTTCTTGCTCGCAGAGGTGGCGGGGCTGCCTCGCAAGCTGCGCCTCGCATTTGGGGTGACGGATGGGTCCTCGCTCGGTGGCCAGTCGATCATCCGGGACATTCATCGCTACCTGTGGGTGAAGACCATCGTCAGCGTGCTCACGGGTGTTGGCGCGTGGATCATATTGCTGGCGTTTCAGGTGGAGTACGCGTTTTTATGGGCGCTGGTCGCGTTCTTGCTCAATTACATCCCGCAGATCGGCTCTCTGGTCGCGTCGATACCTCCCGTGTTGTTAGGCTGGATTCAATACGATGGCGCCTCGGCGCTTGGGATCCTCGTCTGTCTCCTCTTGCTCAACGGAGCGCTCGGGACGGTGGTGGAGCCGAGGTGGATGGGGCGCACGTTTGGCATCTCTGCGCTGGTGGTGTTCTTGTCCTTGCTGTTTTGGGGGTGGCTCTGGGGGCCGGTGGGAATGCTGCTGGCGGTTCCCTTGACCATGCTCGTGAAGATTTTGCTCAGTCACGACGAGAACACCCGCTGGATCGCGGTGCTGCTGGGTTCGGGACGAGAGCTGCGGCAGCTGCAGCGAGGGACCGATGGGGTGCTGGAGGCTGACGAACCGTGAAGCAGGAGCCGCTGCGGAGGTGGGCCTCGGCCGTCTGGCGCGAGCCGGTCGCGATCTTTTTTTTGATAGCTGCCGGGGTCATGCTGGCGGGCGTTGACGCCCGCCCACCCTCCAGGACGCGGATCACGATCAGCGAGGAGGCCGTCGCGTCCACCAGGCAGCGGCTCATCACGACCCTGAAGCGGGAGCCAAACACTGAGGAGCTGAGAGCGGCGATCGACAGCGTCGTGAACGGCGAGGTCCTCTACCGAGAGGCGCTCCGGCTCGGTCTGGATCGCCGTGACCCCATCGTCCGTCGACGGCTCATACAGAAGATGGAGATGGTCCTCGAGCAATCCGCCGGGTCGTACGCCGGTTCAGAGGAGGAGCTTCGCGCGTGGTACGAGGAGAACCTAGACTTGTTCGTCGCTCCAGAGCAGCGGAGCTTTAGTCAGATGCAGCTTGGGGAGGTGAGCGATGACGAGCTTGGGTTGCTGGAGACGCGCGCGAACGAGCTGGGGCTTGAGGCGGACGTTGTCGGTGACGAGATCGCGCGGCAACCATCGGCGCATTCGCGCGCGCAGCGAGGCATGAGCGAGGCAGAGACGGCGCGCAGGTTCGGAGCGGGAGTGGCTCGGGAGGTGTTTTCCGGGTCCGAGGGGGTGTGGCACGCGGTTCGAGGTGCCCATGGTTGGATGTTGGTGCGAGTTGATAGCATCCAAGGGGCAGGGCCCACGGAGTTTACAAAGGTCCGGGGACAGGTGCGAGAGCTTCGGGCGGCCGCGTTGAGGGAGACCATGAGAGTGAAGAAAATTATCAATCTCCGACAGCGCTACGAGGTCGAGGTGGAGCGATGACGCTGGCGTCACTCCGCCGGACCGCCGTCGTGTGCCTGGCAGGCGCAGGAGCGGTGCAGTGCGGGGGCGCGCCCGCGAAGGTCCCATGGGTGGAGGACCGCACGCCGTGTCTCGACTATAACGAGCAGCGCAACCTGTATTTTGGAGACCTCCATGTGCACACGGGATGGTCTTTCGACGCCTGGAATTCGGATGTTCGGTTGGACCCCATCGACGCCTACCGCTACGCGAAAGGAGAGGAGGTGGCGCTGCCGCCTCTCGACTCGAATGGCGTCGGGACCACGGTCGTGAGCAACCCGAGGCCCCTGGACTTCGCAGCGGTCACGGAGCACGCGGAGTTCTTGGCGGAGGTGCAAGCCTGCCAAGACCCCGCCTCGATCGCTTACGATTCTGAGACGTGCGTCACCTTTCGACTGGGGGGCCCCAACGCTCTGGTCCCGTGGGGGATCGCCCTCGGCTCAAGCGCGCCGGTGCGATTTGGTGATGTCTGCGGAGAGGGGGCAGAAGACTGCGAGACCCTCGCGTCGGACGTCTGGAGCCAAATCCAAGATATCAACGAACAATTTTACGACCGCTCTGAGGTGTGTGAGTTCACCAGTTTTGTCGCGTACGAGTGGTCGGGCACCTCCAACCTCGCCAACTTGCATCGAAATCTGATCTTTCAGTCAGAGCGCGTGCCGGAGAT
>CALKDV010000418.1 GCA_938084085.1 uncultured Nannocystaceae bacterium | reverse complement strand
AACTTTTGGGCGACCTGGTGCGAGCCGTGCACCCGCGAGTGGCCCGAGCTCGACAAGCTCTCGCGGCGGTTGCAGGGGCGCGAAGACGTGGTGGTGGTGGCGGTCTCGCTCGACGAAGAGGCCGACAAGGTGGAGCCCTATCTCGCGAGCATGAGCCTGGAGCAGACCCCGGTGGAGGTGTGGCGAGATCCGACAGGGGAGGCGAACCGTTTGTTTGGCGGCGAGAAACTCCCCGACACGTATTTCGTGAACGAGCTAGGTGAGCTGGTGGATGCCTTCATCAACGTTCGGATGTGGGGCTCAAGCGCCGCGGTTCAGTGCGTCGAGAGTCGCGTGGGGCGGGCGGACTAGGGGCGCCCGGTCTCACGGAGAGGGCGAGGCTGCGTGGCGAGCGAGCAGCCACCCGACACATTGGGCCTCCAGGCCGCTCGGCGCGTGCGAGAGGGCGGGGCCTTCGTGGGCATCGAGCCGAAACGAGGCGGGAAAGCCCACATGCCCGCCACGATCCACACGCACCACAGTGAGCGCCGGCGACGCTGTGGCGAGAGAGGGGTCTGTGGAGCGGGGTGGAACCATGGGGTCATGTATCGCCTGCACATACATGCTGGGGGTCGCCAGCGACGACAGGAGGGGTCCCACAGAGGCGCTGGCGTAGTAGTGCTCGACGCTGTCGAAGCCAAACCGTGGCACGATGGTGAGGGCGTCAAAGGCCCGCACCGTGGTGACCTCCGACACGGTCGCGGACGAGGTTGGCGCGGTGCCGGTCGCCGCGGTGGCGCGGTACATCTGCTTGAGGCCGTCGAGGACGTGGCGGCGATAGATGGCGGGCCGCAGCGTGTCCAAGGCCGTCGCGCCTGCGTCAAGATCGAGGGGACTGCACACGGCGACGCAGGCGTCCACGAGCTCCGGGCGGTGAGCGGCGAGCCCAAGGGCCAGGTGACCCCCGAGGGAATAGCCGAGGAGGAGGCGCCGCTGGGCACGCGCCAGGAGCGTGGATCGCAAGACAACCTCGAGGTCCGACCACAAGCCCGCGTGATAAAAATCGACCCCGTCGAGCGCCGCCCCTCGTAAAGAGACCAGCAGGCAGGACACGCCCGCCTGCGCGCACGCTCGCACCGCCCGGTTCATATAGACAGAGTGGGCGCTACCCCCGAGCCCATGCACCACCACCACGACCGCGTCCGAGTCCGCGGGGTACCACACGCAGCGCAGGGGAACCGCCCCGCGAGAGGGGTCTTCCACGGTGACTGTGGCCTCGTGCCCCGCCACGCCCGCGTGGCCGGTGGCGCCGGCGAGGAGGCCGCGCACGTGGGGCGCGAGGGTCCACCAATGTCCGCTGAGGGCGCCCACGGAAGGAGCCTACCCCGTTTTGCGGAGGAGGATTGAGCGGGCGCGCCGGGGGTGTAGGCGCTGATGCCGCGTTGACCCAACCCCGCCTCGGGGCTAGGTTCCGACCGTGTCCACTTCCCCCCCGGCTCCCACCTACGCGACCGACGGCCCTAGCGTGTGGCAAGTCCTCGGCCCGGTGCTCGTGGCCTCGGTCCTGCTTGGGGTCTTTGTGTACTACCGCTACGCCGCCTCGGAAACCTACGTCAAGGAGGGGATCGCCCGCATGGACAAAGTCGGCGGCTCACTCACCGCGGACGGATGCGTGGATGCGGCGCTCGAGTGGTTCAACGGGTGCGAGGCCAACAGCGCGAACGCGGCGGTGTGCGAGCAGGGGATCAAGCTCGTGGCGTTTCACTGTCTCAAGGCGGCGCCGCGCGACGAGGCCTGCGAGGCGTATCAGGGGAGCCCGAATGGTCGGTGGGTCTACGGCAAGTGTGAGGAGCGCGGCCAGCGGTGTGTGAACAAGCGTGAGTGCGCGTGCGCGACCGTGTTCCGCTCCATGGAATCGTTTTGTATCAACGATCAGGAGCGCGTCCAGCTTTGAGCGACGGGGCGGGCAGCGGCGGCGGCGGACCAACGGACGCCTCAGCGCTTCCCGCCGAGGACGCGCTACCTGTTCGCGCGCGCCCGCTGCGAGCGGAGCTGTGGGCCTTGTCCAAGCCTGGGATCGTGCGGATGTGTCTCGTGACCACCGCCGGGGGTCTCTGGCTCGCCACGAGCCAGCAGCCCGCGAGCGGCGGCGTGGCGTGGTTCACGGTGATCTGCGCGCTCGTGGGCAGCGCGCTCGCGGTGGCGTCCGCCAACGCCTTTAACATGATTTGGGAGCGGGAGACCGACGGGCTCATGGAGCGAACCAAGCACCGTCCCCTGCCTGCCGGGCGGCTCTCGGTGGCGGCGGCCACGTGGTTCGCCGGCGTGACGGGCGTGGCCTCGTTGGTGGTGCTCGCGTGGGGTGTCAACCTGCTCACCGCGGGACTGGCGGCCTTCGCCATCGCGTCCTACGTGGGCGTGTACACGCCGCTGAAATACAAAACCCCCGCCGCGCTCATCGTGGGCGCGGTGCCTGGGGCGATTCCCCCGCTGCTCGGTTGGACGGCGGTGAGCGGGGCGTTTGACCCCCCGGGGCTCGCCATCTTCGCCATCCTCCTCGTGTGGCAGATTCCCCACTTTATCGCCATCTCGTTGTTTCGGGCCTCCGAATACGAGAAGGCAGGCATTCAAGTGTTGCCTCTGGTGCGCGGGCCGCTGCAGGCGAAACTGCACGCCGCGGCGTGGTCGGTGGGCCTCATCCCGATCTCCATGTCGCTCACACCGCTCCACCTCACGGGGACCGTGTACTTTGTGGTGGCGCTCGTGTTGAGCGTCGCGTACTTCGGCTACGCGCTCGTTGGGTTCGCGCCCTCGTCGGGGGATCGTTGGGCCAAGCGCTACTTCTTCGCGAGCTTGATCTACTTGCCCGCGTTGACGCTCGGGTTGATCCTCGATTTGACGCTGCAAGGGATGGGCGCGCCGTGACCTCAGCTACTCCGGCGAGGCTGGATGTGCGCAGGCTCGCGCACCAGTACGGCGACCGACAGGTTCTCCACGATGTGGCCTTTGACGTGGCGCCCGGGGAGGTCGTGGGGCTGCTCGGTCCCAACGGGAGCGGCAAGTCGACCGTGCTCAGCGCGCTCCAGGGGCTGCTGCGGCCGACCGCGGCCGACGTCACGCTGGACGGAGTGGCGGTCTCTCCTGGCGGCTCCAACCTGCGGGCGAGACTGGGCGTGGTGTTTCAGCAGCCCAGCGTGGACAAGGCCTTGACGGCCCGCGAAAATCTGCGGCTCACGCTGCATATGCACGGGGTTTTTGGGGCGCCACAGCGCGCCCGCGTGGAGACGCTGCTCGCGTGGGCCGGGCTTGAGGACCGGGCGGATGAGCCGATGAAACAATTCTCGGGGGGAATGCTCCGACGGATCGATTTGGTGCGTGCGGTGGCGATGAGGCCGACGCTCTTGTTCATGGACGAGCCGACCAGCGGACTCGACGAGGCCTCGTTTCGTCGGGTGTGGACGCTGGTGGACGAGCTGCGAGCGGCGACCGGGATGTCGGTGCTCGTCGCGACCCATCGGCCCGAAGAGGCGGCGCGCTGCGATCGACTGGTCGTGCTGCACGAGGGGAAGGTGGTCACCGTACGGCCGCCGGCGTCACTTATCGAGGAGATGGAGGCGGACGTGTTGGTGTTGGAGACGGACCATCGCGACGAGGTCCGCCACACGCTCCAGTCGACGCTCGGGCTCACGGTGCGTGACGAGACCTACGGGCTGAGCGCGGGGTGCACCCGCGGACATGAGCTGATCGTGGATGTGGTGCGAGCGCTCCCGCGCGAGAAACTCAGCGCCATCTCCATTCGGCGTCCAACCTTGGCGGACGCCTTTGTGCGGCTCGCGGGGGCTTCGCTTGACGATGGAGACGCAGGAGCGACGGACGGACGCGGGGAGGTGCGGCCGTGACGAAAACGCCGACCAAGCGCCTCCACGAGCCCCCGGCCGCCTCGGCAGGGGCAGGGGATCAGGTCGCGATTACGGCGGCCTCTCCGGGCCGCATGGTCGGCTACGTCATCCTGAGCTTGTGGCGACGAGACATGATGCATCTGCTGCGAGAGCGCAGCCGCTGGATCGGCGTGATCGTGCAGCCGCTGATTTTCTGGGCCCTGATCGGCGTGGGCATGGGGGGGGCCTTGGCGCGTTTTGGCGGCGAAGGTGACTACCTCGCGTACTTTTTCCCAGGGATCGTGGCGATGATCGTGCTGTTCACGGCGGTGTTCGCGACCATGTCCGTCATCGAGGACCGGCAGCGGGGGTTCTTGCAGCAGGTGATGGTGCTGCCGTCGAGTCGGGCCGCCATCGTCCTCGGCAAGACCGCCGGAGTCACCACCATGGCCGTCGTGCAGGTGTCGCTCACCATGGCGGTGGCGCCACTCGCCGGCGTGGACTTGCTTGGCGTGCACTGGCCCATGTTCTTCGCGGCGCTCATCCTCGGGTGTGCGGGACTCACCTCGCTCAATTTCTCACTGGCGTGGGTGGTGAATTCGACGGCGGGCTATCACGGAGTCATGGCGGTCGTCATGCTGCCTCTGTGGGTCTTGTCGGGGGCGATGTTCCCGGCGGGGGAGGGCTGGATGGGCTGGGCGATGCGCCTCAACCCCATGGCCTATCTCGTGGACGGCCTGCGCCATGCGATGGCGGGAGGCTTCAGCCCCGACGCGAATTCGGGCGCGGGATTTGGGCTCACGGTGCTCGCGGGGACCGCCGCCGTCTTCACCGCGTTGGCAGTCCGCACGGTGGCCCGGTCCACCCACAACGCGAGGGTTTAGACCTGGACGACGACGCAACAACAGCCACCCCTCAACATGCTGATCCGACCCAGCCAGGGCCTCCTCGCGGCTATATCGGTTTCTTGCAGCGACACATTTGGGCCGTGGGCATCGTGTTCGGGCTCACCATGATCACCGGGTTGCGTCCCTTCTTGATCGAGCGCCCAGAGCCGCCGCCGGTGTACGCCCACCTGCCAGATTTCTCCGTCGTCTCCCAGGAGGGCACCCCCCTGTCACGCGAGGACATGGCGGGTACCGTGTGGGTGGTGGGTTTTGTGTTCACGCGCTGCGTGACTCTGTGTCCGCCGGTGAGCCAGGCCATGGTGCGCATGCAAGAGCACCTCGGCCGCAGCCGCGTGCTCGGAGATGTGCGCCTGTTGACCATCACCGTCGATCCCCAACACGACACCCCCGAGGTGTTGCGGGGCTACGCAGACAAGATCGGCGCGGACCTGTCGTCGTGGGATCTTGTCACGGGGGACCTCGAGGAGATCACCAACCTCGTCACCGGTGGATTTATGCTCGCGGTGGGGGATCGCAGCGAGACCGCGCCTGGCATCTTCGATATCGCGCATTCGAGCAAGCTCGCCCTCGTCGACCGGAATGGAGACGTGCGGGGCGTGTACGCTACGGACGATGAAGGGCTCGAGGAGCTGTACCACCGGATTTTCGCCGTGCTGCGCATTCCGCAAACCGAGGGGTGAGGTGGATCCAGGGCCCACGGCGCCCGCTGCGGGCACAATCGCCCCGGGGCATCTTGGCGTCGGGATCTCGTGATTCTCGCTCGTGAGACTCCTCCGTTTTTGAGGGGGGAGGCGGCGGCCGAGTGGTCCTCGGCCATCCGAGGCGCGGCGCGAAGCCCACACGCGCGCGCGACGATCGCTGGTAGCGGGCTTCGATCGGCGCTCGAAACGCAACGCATACGTCTCCAGGAGACACCGAAAAAGTTGATTGTTCCCGAGTGTTTATGAGTGATTCCGGGCGAGCATTTGAAGGGTGTCGAGGCGTCTCAAGTGTGCCCGTGCGAGGGGGGACATCGGTTCACTGTGGTTTGAACTTCTCGATTTGTGGAGCGCGTGGCGCAGTGGTGGTGTCCGAACCGCCGCCCCCGCGGAAACGACGGCGGACGATGTTTGTTGCGGTGAAAAGTCCGTGCTGTTAGATAGCGTCGCAAGCGGGTGAAACTCGCTGCCGTGGGCATTGTGTCCACATCGCGACAACCCCTTCGGGGGCGTCGCACCAGGCAACTGACTCGACGACGGAACCTTCGTCTCCGTCGAATCCAAGGTCCAAGGACCACGCTGCAGAAAGCACCACGGAAAGAGGAAACCGACGTGCCGGCCATTTTCCCAAGATGGACAAACAAAATTCCACTCGCTCTCGGAGTGCTGGGACCGCTCGCAGGGGTGGGTCTCGTGCTCTTCGTATGGGTGTACTTCTCCCCCAGCTTCACCGACGTCGGCTATCGACCCGAGCAGCCCGTGCCCTTCAGCCACAAGCTGCACGCCGGTGAGATGGGCCTCGATTGTCGGTACTGCCACAACACGGTGGAGCGGGCCGCTCACGCAGCGATCCCGCCGGCCGCGACGTGCATGAACTGCCACTCGCAGGTGAAGACGGACAGCCCCAAGCTGGCCCCCGTGCGGCGCAGCTACAACACGGGAGAGCCCGTGCCGTGGGTCCGCGTACATCAGCTCCCCGATTTCGCCTACTTTGCCCACTCCCCGCACGTCGCGGCGGGTGTGGGGTGCGCAAGCTGCCACGGTCGCATCGACACCATGACGGTCGTCGCCATGGACCAGCCGCTCTCCATGGGCTGGTGTCTCGACTGTCACCGCAACCCTGAGCCGCACCTTCGGCCCCTCGACCAGGTCACGAATATGTCCTGGGGCGACTCCGAGACCGAAGACACCATGATCGACGCGCTCCGCAAACTCGCGGGCACGTCAGCGCCCGCCGAGACGAACGGCGAACAACAAACCTACAACTACCGCGAAGACCCCGAGCGCACCCGGCTCCCCGAGCCACCCGTGGCGTGCTCTGGTTGCCACCGATGAGCTGAAACGATTGAGGTGAGCCAAGGTGACTAAGCCAAACGATACACTGAAGCAGTACTGGCGGAGCTTGAACGACCGCAAGTCCAAACCGAAACTCGCAGTCCTCGGTCAGGGGGGCGCCGCGCAAGAGTTCCCGCCTGGCGCCGATGAACTGGTGATCAGCAGCGGGACCTCCCGACGGAAGTTCCTGGGGATCCTCGGCGCATCGACAGCGCTGGCTGGCCTTGAGGGGTGCGGCTACGTCCGCAAGCCGCGCGAGAACATCCTGCCGTTCGACAAGCGCCCCGAGGACCTCGTCCCCGGAGATCCGATCATGTACGCCACCGCGCTGCAGATCGGGGGCACCGTGCTCGGCGTCCTTGTGGAGAACCAGGACGGTCGCCCCACGAAGATCGAGGGCAACCCGAACCACATCTCCTCCGGCGGCGCGACCGACGTGTGGGCCCAGGCGACGATCCTGGACCTGTACGATCCAGAGCGCAGCCGGGCGCCACGCTCCACCGTGAGCGTGATGTCGGCGGACGCTGTGGAGGGCGAAGACGAGGCGGCGCTCAAGGGACTGCTCAGCGCAGAGACCTGCGCGGCCACCTACGACCGCGTTCTCTCCGACACCAACTCGGTAGATGCCGCCCGTAAAGCGCGCACCGCCTGCGAGGCGCGGGTGCAAGAGTCCGGGCGTTACGAGTTCTCCTCCCCGCAAAGCGCAACCTTATGGGTGGATGCTGAGGGGCAGATCGACTCGGACTGGGGCTCGGCCTACAAGGCCCTCGACGAGCTCTCCAAGAGCGCCGCGAAGACGAGCGGGGAAGGCTTCGGCCTGGTCGTCCCCCACTCGATGTCGCCGACCTTCACCGCCAAACTCCGGGAGTTCACCGCGCGCATGCCCAAGGCTCGCACCTACGTGTGCGACGCCACCACGCCGGTCAGCAGCCTGCTTGCGGCCGAGGCCCTCGCCGGTGGAGGTGCCCGCGTTTCGTACCACCTCGCAAAGGTGCGGCGGATTTTGGCCCTCGACAGCGACTTCTTGGGGACCGAGACCGACCACGTGCGGCTCTCCAGAGAGTTCTCCATGACGCGCCGCCTCTCCAGCCCAGACGAGGGCGGGAATATGAGCCGGCTGTACGCGGTGGAGCCCACCATGAGCATCACCGGTGGGTCTGCTGACCATCGCCTCCCGCTGCGTGGCAGCCAGGTCGCCGACTTCGCGGCCTTGGTGGCCGTGCTGCTGATGAATGAGTTCAAGCTCAAGCCCAGCGCGGCCGCGGTCCCCATGGTCAAGGCCCTCAAGGCGCCGAAGATGACCCCCGAGGCCGAGCGCTTCGCGGCGGCTGTCGCCAAGGACCTCTCCGCGGCAGGCAAGTCCCGCGCCGTGGTGATCCCCGGCGAACGGCAAGACCCAGCCACCCACGCCATCGCCTTCTTGCTCAATGACCTGCTCGGGTCCTTGGGACAGTCGGTCGGGACGCTGCCGGCGTCCTTGCATTACACCACCACCAACTACGCGGCGCGTACGGTCAACTCGCTCGCCACCGACTTGCAAGGTGGGACCCTCAAGCACCTCGTGTGCCTCGGGACCAACCCGGTCTACGAGGCGCCTGGGAGCCTGAAGATGGGCGAGGCGCTCGACAAGCTCGAGACCCTGGTGCACGCGGGCTACCGCAACGACGAGACCGGGCAGCGCGCCAACTGGCACATCCCGCTCTCGCACGCGCTGGAGGCCTGGGGCGACCTGGAGTCGAATGAAGGGGTTGTGAGCATCTGTCAGCCGCAGATCGAGCCCATGTTCGACACCCCGAGCGCGCTCGAACTCCTCGCCCGAATCCTGGAGCCCGGAAAAGCGGCGAACGGGATGACGCTCGTTCGCGGACACTGGGAGTCCATGGTCGCGTCGACCCGACGCCCGCTGACCGAGAAGGTGTGGCGCCGTTGGCTTCATGACGGCATCGCGACCGGGGTACCACGGGACGGACGACCCGCGAGCCGCTCCGGCTACGGGGTCCTCGCGAAGATCGCGTCGGTCCGCGCCGCTCCGGTAGACAAGGGAATCGAGGTGGGTTTCAACCTCGACTACAGCACCTACGGAGGTCGCTTCGCCAACAACGGTTGGATGCAAGAGCTGCCGGACCCCACGTCCAAGCTCGTCTGGGACAACGCCGCGATCATCGGGCCGCAGCTGGCCAGCTCGCTCGGCGCCTCCGACGGCGACATGCTGACGGTGAAGGTGGGCGACAGCGCCATCATGGTCCCGTGCTGGATCGTGCCCGGCCAAGCGCGCAACACCGTGTCGTTGTCGCTGGGGCAGGGGCGCCGAGGCATCGGCACCGTGGCAGACGGCGCCGGTTTCGACGCCTACCAGCTGATCGACGCCAAGAGCCCGGCCTTCGCCGCCGGCGAGGTGTCGCTCGGAGCGGGGAGCAAGCAGCTTGTGTCCACGCAAGACTGGGGCAGCCTGGACCCCGACGGGCCCGACGGCAACGCCGTGCTCGGGGTCAACTACAAAGAGCGCACCATCTATCGAGAGACGGACGTGGAGGGCTTCAAGAAGGACCCGAACTTCGCGCAAAAGGGTGACCTGATGCCGAAGACGCGCCTTGAGTCGCTTTGGGATCACCCGAACCTCGAGTCACGCCAGCAATGGGGCATGAGCATCGACCTCAACGCCTGCACCGGGTGCAACACCTGCACCATCGCCTGCCAAGCGGAGAACAACATCCCCGTGGTGGGCAAAGAGATGTGCGCCAACGGCCGCGAGATGCACTGGATTCGCCTGGACCGGTACTACACCGGCTCCGACGAGAACAACCCCGAGGTCGTGTTTCAGCCCGTGGGCTGCCAGCACTGCGAGGCGGCTCCGTGCGAGACGGTCTGCCCCGTGGCGGCCACCGTTCACAGCCCCGACGGCATGAACGACATGGTCTACAACCGCTGCATCGGCACTCGATACTGCGCCAACAACTGCCCGTACAAGGTTCGAAGGTTCAACTACTTCAACTTCAACCTGGACATCGACCCCATCGCGCAGATGCAAAAGAATCCCGACGTCACCATCCGCTTCCGCGGTGTGATGGAGAAGTGTTCGTACTGCGTCCAGCGCATCTCTCAGGCCCGCATCGACGCACACGTCGC
>CALKDV010000417.1 GCA_938084085.1 uncultured Nannocystaceae bacterium | reverse complement strand
TCAAGCGCCGCGTCCAGCCGGTCTTGCAGCTCGAAGCAAGCCCGGGCGACTTCCATTGAGGGCAACGGCGACATCACCTCCGCGAGTTGGTCGGCGTCACGGCACATGGGCGCGCAAAACTCTCCGAGCACAGCCTGCTGCAAGTTTTCCCAGCCCAGGTGCCTTCGGGTCATGATTTCGAGCGGATTCAAGGCCGATCGGTTACCGCAGTCTCCCGTCCCTATCAAGCCATCGGCCACAGTTTCCGATCTGGGTCTAGTCACTGGTCCCCTTGAAGCCCTACACTACGGGCGAAACGGGAGGCATGGCACGGTCCACACGCCTCCCGCCGTTGGTAGTCGGTCTATGCGCCCCCTCGTACTATTCGTCGCTCTGTTCGCGTTTTACGTGGCGCTCTCAGGTCAAATTGACAGCGCGTTCCTCATGACCGCAGGCCTCGTCGCGAGCGCGGCCACCACGGGGCTCGCCATGCGACTGGGCATCTGCGATCAGGAGGGATTCCCCTACGAGCGCTCCGCGGCCGCAGCCCGCTACCTCCCGTGGCTGTTTCGAGAGATCCTCTCGTCCAATATCGCTGTGGGGCGCCTGGTGTGGAGCCAAGAACTCCACATCACCCCGTCGGTGCGAGAGCACAAGCACAAGCTGCACTCGGGGTTCGGGCTCGCCTCCTTCGCCAACTCCATCACCCTCACCCCCGGCACCGTCAGCATCGAAGCGGACGACCAGCGGGTGGTCGTCCACGCGGTGGACGGATCCTTTCAGGCGGATCTGGAGTCTGGTGAGATGCTTCGCAGAGCCACGAAACTGGAAGGAGATCCGCGGTGAAGCTCCTCACGGCCACCTTCCTCATCGTCGCCGTGGCGATCATATTGTTCCGCGCCATCAAGGGTCCAACGATTTATGATCGAATCCTCGCCGTCAACTCGGCTGGCACCTGCGCGGTTATCCTTGTCTGCCAATTTGGGTTCTTTAGCGAGCCCGGCTTCTTTCTCGATACGGCCCTGGTCTACGCGCTGATCAACTTCATCGCCACCATCGCGATTTTGAAGTTCATCGAACATCGGAGTCTCGCGTGACGCCCTCCACTCCTAGCTTCAGCGGCCCCATCGCGGAACTCACGGGCTTCGAGCCTGGCGCCGTCGCCACCGCCCTCGAGTGGATCGGCATCGCCCCCGTGCTCGTCGGCACCTTCGTCGTGTTCACCGGCGCCTTGGGCGTCGCGCGCTTCCCAGACTTTTATTCGCGGGTCCACCCTGCGGGCATGATCGACGCGCTGGGACAGCTGCTCATCCTCGGTGGGCTGGGCATCGCGAGCGATGACCCGTGGATCGCGCTGAAGCTCGCGCTCATCTCCTCGGTGCTGTTCATCACCGCGCCCACGTCCACCCACGCCCTGGTGCGGGCGGCCTGGAGAGAGGGCCTGCGCCCATGGCTCAAGCCTGGCGACGCCCAAGGCGTGCTCGAAAAAGACACGGACCACAACCCGGTCACCGCCAGCGCCTCGTGGCTCGTAGCGAAAAAGGAGGACCGTCCGTGAACGAGGTGCTCATCCTTGACGTGCTGCTGCTGACACTCGCGCTCGTCGCCGCCGTCGCCATCGTGCGCGTGCGGTCCCTGCTCGCGGCGACCATGCTCTCCGGCATCTACAGCCTGATCATGGCCCTCGTGTGGTCCAACATGCACGCCCTCGACGTGGGATTCACCGAGGCCGCTGTCGGTGCCGGCGCCACCACTGTGCTTTTGCTTGGGACCATCTCGGCGACGGGTCGTCTCTCCCGTCGCACCCCCTCCCTCGATCTTCGCGCGGCTGCGGTCGTGCTGTTCACCGGCGGACTGCTCATCTACGGAACCCTCGACATGCCCGACTTCGGGGATCCCCACGCGCCGATCCATCAGCACCGAGTTCCCAAGCTCCTCGCCCAGCAGGTGGGGAAAGTACCGGGGCGCCCGCCCCTCGGCATGGATCCCCCGGATCCTGCGCACCCGCACCCCCGCGACGACTTCAACGGGCACGTACCCAACACCGTCACGAGCCTCCTCGCCGCCTACCGCGGGTTCGACACCATGTTCGAGACCGCCGTGATTTTTACGGCCGGCATCTCCCTCGTGTTGTTGCTTCGGCGGCGTGACGACGACATCGTCGAGGCCTGGGACGAGCGCGAGCGCGAGGTGCAGACGCCTCGCCCGGTCGCCCCGGTGCCGCAACCGCCGACCCGCAGTTACACCGCCGTGGGCGCGAGCGCGGAGCCTGACGACGCGCCCAAGGGGGAGGCATGAGCAAGCGTCATCCCGTCACCGGCGCGTTCCAGGCGCCCCGACTCATCGAGCACCAGTCGGTGCTGCGGGTCTCTTGCAAGCTCCTGGTGCCGTTCATCATCATGTTCGCCGTCTACGTCATCACGCACGGTGAGCTCGGCCCCGGCGGCGGATTCCAAGGTGGCGTGATCATGGCCGCCGCCTTCATCTTCTATGGGCTCGTCTTTGGCGCCTCGCGCCTCGTCGATCGGATCCCCTCCCGGATCACGGATTTTCTGATGGCCGCGGGGGTGCTCCTGTACGCCGGAGTCGGACTGCACAACCTCCTCGCGGGGAGTAACTTCCTCGACTACTCCGCCCTCAACCCCGCCCACCCGTCGGAGGGAGAGGCCCTCGGGATGACCTTGGTGGAATATGGCGTCGGCATCACGGTCACCAGCGTCTTCATCACGATCTATGTGACGATCACAGAACCTCGGTTCATGCGAAGCAAACGCGAGAACGTGAAGGTGACGGACTAATGGAGGGTTTGGGGCTCTTTAACTATTGGATCGCGGTGGCGATCATGATGGTTGGTTTCTACGGCGTCATCGCGAAGCGCAACCTCGTCAAGCAGGCGATCTCGCTGGGGCTGTTCCAAACCGGCGTGTTTTTGTTCTACATCACCATGTCCGTCTATCGCGCCCCCGACGGCACGCCTGGGCGGGCCCCCGTGTGGGAGGCCATCTTGGACGGATTTACCAAGGACCCGGGCCCCTACGACAACCCGCTCCCCCACGTGTTGATGCTGACCGCCATCGTCGTCGGGGTCAGTACGCTGTCGGTAGCGCTCGCGATCATCATGAATATCAAACGCCTCTACGGGACCGTAGAAGCCGACGAGATCAGCGAGATCGAGGAAGCCATCGAACACCGAGAGGAGATGATGTCTCGATAAGATGGACGCGCTCACCCCCCATCTCCCGGTCTTGCTGGTCTTGACCCCCCTGTTTGGAGGCTTGCTCGCGGCGCTGATGCCACGCCGCGGACCCGCCCCCTGGATCTGGTCGGCGCTGGTCACCGGTTTCGAGGTCCTGCTCGGGCTGTCGATGGTAAAGCTGGTGCGGCAGTCGCCTCAAGAGACCATCACCTATTTCATCGGCTGGTGGCCTGCCGAGTACGGCATCGCCTACGAGATCGACGCCCTCAACGCCTACGTGATCCTCGTGGTCGCGCTGCTCGCCTTCGTGTCCACCATCTACGCGAAATCGAGCGTGGAAGATGAGATCCCGAAGGACCGGCACAACTTCTTCTACTCGATTTGGCTCCTCGCCATCAGCGGCATGGTGGGGATCTGCGCCACGGCGGACACCTTTAATATCTACGTCCTGCTCGAGATCAGCTCTTTGACGGTCTACACGCTGATCGCGATGGGAAAGTATCGAGACAGACGCGCCCTGACCGCGAGTCTCAAGTACCTGATTCTGGGGTCCATCGGCGCCACGTTTATCCTGCTGGGCATCGGCTACCTGCTGATGCTCACGGGCACCTTGAACATGGCAGACATGCATGAGCAGTTGATGCTCATGAAGGCCGAGGGCGACCTCGCCGGGAATCGAACGATCCTGGTGGGCTTCACCTTTATCACCGTCGGCCTCGGGCTCAAGATGGCCATGTGGCCGCTGCACCTGTGGCTACCCAACGCCTACACCTTCGCGCCGTCTGCCGTGTCCGCCTTGGTCGCGTCCACCGCCACCAAGGTGGGCGTGTATATGGCGTTTCGCTTCATCTTCACCCTCTTTGGGAGCGTCTATGACTCCTCCGCCACGCTCGCCCTCATGGCGTTTTGCGGCACCTTGGGGATCATCGTCTCTTCGATCCGCGCGGCGCAGGCCACCAACGTGAAGAAGATCTTGGCCTACTCCTCGGTCGGACAGCTCGGATATATCGTGGTGGGCTTCTCCATGGCGAACGAGTCGGGCGTGGCGGCGAGCGTTATCCACATCCTAAATCACGCGGTCACCAAGGGTGCCATGTTCATGGCCTGCGGCGCCGTAGTCTTGCGCATGGGCAACGCCGACTTGAAGAGCTTTTACGGCCTCGGTCGGCGGATGCCGGCGACGATGGCCGCGTTCACCATCGGCGGCCTGGGACTGATCGGCATGCCCCTCACCTCGGGCTTCATCTCCAAGTTTTATTTAATCTCGGGGGCGCTGCATGACGGCAAGTGGTGGCTCGCGATGGTCGTGCTGGCAGGGAGCCTCATCTCCATCATTTACGTGTGGCGGGTCCTCGAAGTCATCTACTTCAAGAAACCCGAAAAGCGCGCGCCGGTTGAAGAGGCGCCGTTCACCATGCTCATCGCCATGTGGATTTTGGCCTCCGCCTCCGTGATTCTAGGCGTGGACGCCGAGTTGACGGGCCGGCTCGCCGAGTTCGCGGCCCGCGTCCTCATCGGAGGTGCGACATGATCGAATCGTCGCCGCTGCTCGCCATCGCGATTCCCCTGGTGGGCGGAGCACTCATTGTTGTCACCGGCGCTCGACGCAACCTGCGCGAGGCGGTCACGCTAGTCACCGCGGGGTGTCTGCTCGCCGCGGTCGCGGCGCTGGTCCCCGCTGCCCTCAAGGGTCCCTCGCCGACCATCGAGGTGCTGCACGTACTCCCCGAGATCCCCCTCGCGTTCCACGTGGAGCCCCTCGGCATGATCTACGCCCTGATCGCGTCTGGGCTTTGGATCTTGAACTCCATCTACTCCATCGGCTACATGCGCGGCAACCGAGAGTCCCACCAGACCCGGTTTTATCTGTGCTTTGCCCTCTCCATCGCTTCGGTCATGGGTATCGCGTTCTCCGCGAACATGCTCACCCTGTTCATCTGCTACGAGACCTTGTCGCTGGTGACCTATCCCTTGGTGACGCACAAGGCGCCCAAACCCGCCGCCGTGCGAGCCGGCAGGACCTACCTGGGAATCTTGGTGAGCGCTTCGGTGCTGCTGATGCTGCCCGCCATGGTCGGCACCTGGATGTACACAGGCTCCCTCGACTTCGTGCACGGGGGGGTGTTTGGCGAGGCCCTCGCAGACGGCTCGGTCCCCCCGTGGCTGTTTGGGTTCATCTTCTTCTTGTTCATGTACGGGATCGCCAAGGCCGCCCTCATGCCCTTCCACCGCTGGCTCCCGGCGGCGATGGTGGCGCCCACGCCCGTCTCCGCCCTGCTGCACGCGGTGGCGGTGGTGAAGGCCGGCGTGTTCTCGGTCTGCAAAATCTCCACCTACCTCATCGGCGTTGACAAGCTCGCGGAGTTTGGTCAAGGGGGATGGCTCTTGTATGCAGCCGGGATCTCCGTAGTCGCGGCCTCGTTCATCGCCCTGTTCCAAGACAACCTCAAGCGTCGCCTCGCCTACTCCACGGTGAGCCAGCTCAGCTACATCACCATGGGCGCGGCCATGCTCAACCCGCTCGGCATGATGGCCGCGGCCATGCATATCGCCGCGCACGCCTTTGGCAAAATCACCTTATTCTTCGCGGCAGGGTCGATCTACACCGCCGCCCATAAGACCAAGGTGAGCGAACTCGACGGCATCGGGCGACGCATGCCCTTCACGATGGGAGCCTTCACCATTGGTTGCCTCTCCATGATCGGACTTCCGCCCACCGCAGGGTTCATCTCCAAGTGGATGCTGTTGGGGGCCGCCTGGACGACGGAGCAATACTTCGCCGTCGGCGTCCTCATCGTCTCCACGCTGCTCAACGCGGCGTATTTTTTACCTATCATCCACCGCGCGTTCTTCCGCGCGCCGCCGCCCCCATCCGCGGCCTCCGACGAGAGTTCAACCGCTGCTGGCGTCCCTCACGGTGAAGCGCCGTGGCCCATCGTTGTCGCCGTGACGGGGACCGCTGCCTGCGCGGCCACCGTGTTCTTTTACCCGAGCGTCTTCGCGGACCTGGCGTTTGCGCTCATGAGAGGGATGCCCACGTGACCGACGAAACGGAGCGAACACCGGAGGATGCCCTCCCCGAGGCCGCGGACGCTCAGGGGCCCACGGACCTGGACGCCGTCGCCACCGGCATCCCCGATGATGATGACGCGACTCCCTTTGGCGAGATCGTCGACGCGACCGCCTCCCCCGCGGCGCCCCCCATGGAGCAGGCGAGCACCGACGACTTCCGATCCCGCGCCAAGCTCCTGCCAGACCACGACACGTGGCTCGAGCGGCCGGCGACCATTCGCCTCTTGAAGTTCGGCTCGCTCGATCTGCTCGCCGCGACGGTCGTGGCAGAGTTTGTATTCGTCCCCGAATCCAAGCCACACTTCGACGGCATCGATGGATGGCTCGGATTCCACGCGGTCTACGGGTTCTTCACCTGCGTCCTCATGGTGCTCGGTGCAAAGTTCGTCCTCGGCTACGTTTTGAAGCGAAAGGACACCTACTACGATGGTTGAGTTCCCTCCCGGCTTGATCTTGATCGTCGGAGCCTTCGCGCTGGCGGCCACCCGTGGCCTCGCCTTTCGGGCTCTGGCGCTCCTCTTACCCGCGCTCACCCTCGCCGCCGTTTGGCTCACCACAGACCAGGTCGTCCAAATAGGCTGGCTCGGCCAAGCCCTCACGCTGGTCCAAAAGAACGCGCCGACCATGGTCTTCGCCACGATCTTCTCGGTGATGACGCTCGTGGGAGCCCTGTTCGCCCTGAACATGGAGCGCCGTGTCGAGTTGCCAGCCGCGTTCATCTACGCGGGCAGCGCCATCAACGTCACCTTCGCCGGCGACCTCCTGACGATGTTCATTTTCTGGGAGTTGATGGCGGTGGGGTCCACCGTGGTTATCTGGTCGGCGGGCACCGCGGAGGCGGCAGCCTCCGGCCGTCGCTACGTTAACGTGCATCTCGTGGGGGGCGCCGTCATGATGGCCGGCTTGGCCCTCCACTTCGCCAACACAGGCTCGCTCCAGCTGACCAACCTGTCCAATCTCGACGACACCGCCTCGGTGTTGATCCTCCTCGGAATATTGATCAACGCCGCCGCGCCTCCGTTCGGAAGCTGGCTCCCAGACGCCTACCCCGCAGCCAGCGCCTCCGGGACTGTCTTTTTGTCGGCCTTCACCACCAAGACTGCCGTGTATGTGCTGATGGTGCTGTTCGCGGGCACCAAGCTCCTCATCTGGATCGGCTGCGGCATGGCCATCTACGGCATCGTCTACGCGATTCTCGAGAACGATATGCGGCGGATTCTCGCCTACTCCATCGTCAACCAGGTGGGGTTTATGGTCTGCGGCATCGGCATCGGCACCCAGATGGCGCTCAACGGCGCCGCGGCTCACGCCTTCGCCCACATCATCTACAAGGCCTTGCTGCTCATGTCCGCGGGCTCCGTGCTCTACATGACCGGCAAGCGCAAGTGCACCGAACTTGGCGGCCTGTATCGCACGATGCCGCTCACGATGATCTGCGGGACCATCGGCGCCTTGGCCATCTCCTCCTTCCCCGCGACTTCTGGTTTCACGACGAAGTCGATGATCACCGAGGCTGCCGCCCACGAGCATCTTCAGACGGCGTGGCTCATCCTCGAGGCCGCCTCGGCCGGGGTGTTTTTGCACGCGGGGATCAAGTTCCCATGGTTCGTGTTCTTTCAGCGTGACTCGGGTCTGCGTCCGCCGGATCCCCCCTTGAATATGAAGGCGGCCATGGTGCTGTTCGCGGCGGCCTGCCTCGGCATCGGGCTGTACCCCGAGCCCCTGTACGCCATATTGCCGTTCCCCCAGGCGGGCCACGACGGGCCCGATGGTCTCCTCTATCACGCCTACACCGCCGAAC